>JAISRI010000059.1 GCA_031273735.1 Helicobacteraceae bacterium | reverse complement strand
GTTTTCTATACGCAGGAGCTTTACGGGCGTTGGGAAATCGTCCTTGAAGAGGGGATCGAGGGCGCGGAGTTACCGCGATTTGAGATTATCGTTAAGACGATCGGCGCGGAGGGATTAGAGGGCAGAATTTACGTCGTGCAACCAGAAACTCTTTGATGTAGCGCAACCAAATCGCTTGGCGTTTTTTATCGACGTCAATCCTTGCTCTGTTAGCGCCGATTCGATCGCGTTTAGTTGAAAGATTCGACTATGTAAAAATAATCTGGATTAAACGAGGAGTAGTAGGGCGAAATAATCGCTTCGATATAGGCGTTTAGGCGATTGACTTTCGTAACCACGCCGACCTTTACGCCCGCGAAAAAAATGCCGTCTAAGCCGTTTGTGATCGCCTCGTCGCCCACCTTTACGTTCATCCACGCGGGAATATAGCGGACGATCATCTCCTGATCAGATTTGCCCATAACGATTCCGGGCGCGCGATCGGAGCCGATATAAACGGAATACGAACACTCCGCGTCGCCGTTAAGAAGCGCTTTTGCGTAGCGCCCGATCGGCGCGACGACGATTCCCGCCGCGTTGTTGTTGTAGATTAGCCCTTTGACCTCGCCCTGTTTTAGATCGGCGTAATCGACGATGATTTTTTGCATATCGGGCAGTTCGGCGTAGCTAACGGCGCGAACGGAACGAACGCGAAAGTTCGGCGGCGTTTCGTAGCCTTTGAGCTTTGAGAGGTCGATTAGCTCCGTCGCAAAAGCGTTTAACGCCTCTCGATCGGCTTTTAGCGCTTCGTTTTCGGATTGTAGCCGCTCGATCGTTTCGGCTTGATTAAAATAGGTCTCTTTCCACTCGTCGATTTGCCGCGTCCAAGTAAGATATCGAGATTTAATTGCGGTCGTTATCTCCACAAAAGGCGTTCCGCCCGCAATTTGGAATCTGACGGCAAGCGCCGACAGCAGAATTACCGCGACGACGAACAGAACGGATTTGAGCATCTAATCACGATTCATATGCGAGATGTTGAAGCAGATCTATCTCTTCCAGCACGCGCCCCGCGCCTTTCGCAACCGCCAAAAGCGGCTCTTCGGCGACGTAAACGGGCAGATGGGTAGCCTCCGAGAGATATTTATCAAGCCCGTCTAACAGCGCGCCTCCGCCCGCCAAAATCACGCCGTTTTCGACAATATCGCCCGCTAAATCGGGAGGCGTTACCTCTAAAACCGCTTTTAACGCGCCCAAAATATCCTCTAACGTCCCCTTAAGCGCCTCGCGCGCGTCGTCGCTGGTAAAGTCGATCGTCGCCAAAAGCCCCGTGATCTGATCGCGCCCTTTGACCGCCATAGTTTGTTGTTCGCGGGGAGCGACGGCGTTGCCGATTTTGATCTTGATCTCTTCGGCTACGCGCTCGCCGATCAAAAGATTATGCTTGAGTTTAATGTAGTTGATGATCGCCATATCGAGCTTATCGCCGGCGACTCTGATAGATTTGCTGATCACAAGTCCGCCCAACGAAACCACGCCGATCTCGGTCGTACCGCCGCCAATATCGACGACAAGCGATCCCCTCGGTTCTTTTACGGGCAGTCCCGCGCCGATCGCCGCCGCCATAGGCTCTTCGATCAGATATACCTCTCTAGCGCCCGCGCTCATAGCCGACTCTTTGATCGCTTTGCGCTCTACTTGCGTTACGCCATAGGGAACGCCGACGACGACGCGAGGGCGGACGAAGGTTTTGCGCCTATGAACCTTTTCGATAAAGTAGCGGATCATTCGTTCCGTCATCTCGAAGTCGGCAATCACGCCGTCTTTCATAGGGCGAATCGCCAAAATGTTTCCGGGCGTTTTGCCCACCATCTCTTTTGCCTCGCGTCCCACCGCTAAAATACGGTTGCGCCCCATTGCGTCGCGCTGAACGGCTACCACGCTTGGCTCGTTGATCGCTATGCCTTGCCCGCGCACGATCACGACCGTGTTCGCCGTGCCTAAGTCGATGGCGATGTCGCTGGAGAATAATCCGATAAGTTTGTCAAAAGACAACATTAGTTTCCTTTACGCGCTCTTCTTTTCCCGCGCTAGTTTGATATATAACGGCTTTTCTTGGTTTTTAACGCAATTTGCGTTGATCACCACCTCGTAACCTTCAAGCTCAGGCAACTCGTACATACTCTCGCAAGTTACCTTTTCAAGAATCGATCGCAAGCCCCTAGCGCCCGTTTTTCGCTTGATCGCCTGTTCGGCTACGGCGCGGATCGCGTCGCTCTCGAAGGTGAGCTTTACGCCGTCGATCGCAAAGAGCTTTTGATACTGTTTTAATAGCGCGTTTTTAGGCTCGGTCATTACGCGCGCTAGATCGTCGGGGCTTAGTTCTTGTAGCGTTGTAACGACGTGAAGCCGCCCGATTAGCTCTGGAATCAAGCCGTAATGCACAAGATCGTCGGGTTCTACTTCTCCGATTAGGGATTTTATCTCTTTTTCGCCGCGCTTAACCCCCGTAAAGCCAAGCGTATTTTTGCCAAGCCGCCGCGAGATAATCTCGTCGAGTCCGTCAAACGCGCCGCCGCATACAAAGAGAATATTTGTCGTGTCCATTTGAACGTAATCTTGATTTGGGTGTTTGCGCCCGCCTCGCGGAGTAACGCTGATCTGCGCGCCTTCGATAATTTTCAAAAGCGCCTGTTGAACGCCTTCGCCGCTAACGTCGCGGGTGATTGATCGATTTTCGCTAAGGCGCGAAATCTTGTCGATCTCGTCGATAAAGACAATTCCGCGCTCGGCTTTCTTCAGATCGCCGTTAGCGTTTTGCAGAAGCTTTGTCAAGATATTTTCCACGTCTTCGCCCACGTAGCCAGCTTCGGTTAAACTCGTCGCGTCGGCGATTGCGATCGGCACGTTGAGGTAACGCGCCAACGTTTGCGCCATCAACGTTTTGCCGCTTCCCGTAGGACCTATCATCAAGACGTTGGATTTTGATATTTCGCTATCGTCGTCGATCTCGTGTTGGCGAAAAATGCGTTTGTAATGGTTATAAACCGCTATTGAAAAGGTCTTTTTCGCGTCCTCCTGCCCAATCACATAGCCGTCTAAAATCTCTTTAAGCGCCTTTGGACTGAACTCGGCAAGATCCATAGCTTTGAACTTTGCCTGTTCCGCGTCGTTCATAATGCGATACGCGCTCGTTACGCACGTCTTGCAAATCCGCGCTTCGCCGCCCGTTAAAATTGGGTTTTCCGCGCTTTCGCTTGCGCCGCAAAAACTACATACTTTGGTCGTCATTCGTTCTCCTCGTTTTGACCGCTCGAACGCGGTACGCCCCGCTTGCTCGATAGGATAAATTGGCATAACGCCTTTGCTTCCACGCTTAGATCGGCTTTTTCCAGCTCTTTTTCAGCCGCCGATCTCGGCGCGCTTTCGCCTCTGAAAATCTCTTTGAATATCGGCTTTAGCGCGTCGATCGCCTCGCGAGAGAAATATCGGCGCAATCCCGTAAGATTAAGACCCCTGATCTTAGCGCGATTACCCTCCGCCAGCACAAAAGGCGGAATATCTTGGCTAACCGCGCTTGCTCCCGCGATCATTGCGTAAGCGCCGATATGGGTAAATTGATGCACGGCGCTCATTCCGCCCACTACGGCGCGTTCGCCAATATCGACGTGTCCCGCGAGGGCGACAAAATTGGCGATAATACACCAATCGCCGATTTGATTGTCGTGCGCTATGTGGGTATGCCCCATCAAAAGAACGTCGTTTCCGATTCTCGTTACGCCGCCGCCGCCTACCGTACCGACGTTGATTTGGCAAAACTCCCTGATAACGTTGCGATCGCCGATAATCAGCTTTGTCGGCTCGCCGTTATATTTGAGATCTTGCGGCGCGGTTCCGATCGAAACGAGAGGGAAGATCTTGTTGTTCGCGCCGATCGTCGTTTGCCCTTCGATATGCGCGCTATGCCCAATCGTCGTGCCTTCGCCGATCGTTACGTCTCTGCCGATAAAAGCGTAAGCGCCAATCGTTACGTTTTTGGCGATCTTCGCGCCCTCTTCTATAATAGCCGCGTTGTGTATGCTCATTGTTGTTTATCGACGACCATCGCTTTTAGCGTCGCCTCGCACGCAAGCTCGCCATCTACGCTTGCCGTAGCCTCTAAAACCCAAACCGCCCCTTTTCGTTTTAGCGCTTTGACTTTGTAATCAAGCCGATCGCCCGGGCGGATAGGCTTTCTGAACTTCGCCGAGTCGATACTCATAAAATAAACGACCTTATTTTTTACCGCCTCCTCGCTCATATCGCCCGCGTAAAACGCCAAAACCGCGCCCGCCTGCGCCATTCCCTCGATAATCATCACGCCAGGATAGATCGGGTGTTCGGGAAAATGCCCCTGAAAAACGGGTTCGCTAATCGAGATGTTTTTATACGCTTCCACATATTCGCCAACCTCGACTTTCGTAACGCGATCGACCAATAAAAACGGAACGCGGTGGGGTAAAATCCTTTGAATCTGCATTACGTCCAATACCATAACCGTCCTTGCCAAGAATATAATCGCGTATATTCTACTTTAGCCGCGCTGAACGCTTATTTTATTAAGCCATTGTGCGCGATAATGCGGCAATTAGGGCAAAAAGGAGCGAAAATGTCGAAAACGGCTCGCGCGTCAAACGAACAAACGACGAAAATCGATCGTATAAGAGCGGCTATAGATAATATAAAAATCGCGCCCTATCAGGAGGTAAAAAAAAACCTAGATTCAGCCGCTCGCAAAACCAGAAGAGCTTTGGGCGTTAAGCGACGCGCTAGTTGCAAGTAACGAATAACAAACGCGATAAAGAGCTATTTTTATTTGCGGGCGCTAACGGTTCGGGCAAATCTACGCTGGTTAACGACTTTATAGAACAGGGAATGTGTCCCTCTTATTACATCTGCCCCGATAACAACCTAGATAAGAGATATAAAGAGAATAAAGGGGTATACATAGAAGCGATGAAAAAGGCGGAAGCGCAACGCTATAACGCGATCGCCGAAGGAAGATCGTTTAGCTTTGAATCCGTTTTTTCAACTAGCGAAAAATTGGAGTTTCTTAAATACGCCAAATCAAAAGATTATTTCATAACGGCGATCTATATCGTAACCAAAGATCCGCAGATCAATATAGATCGTATTCGTAGCCGCGTTCTAAGCGGCGGGCATAACGTCCCAACGGATAAAGTTATATCAAGATACTATAAATCTATAAAACTTATGGCGCAATGTTTAGAGGTAGCCAATACGTTTATTCTGATTGACAATTCAGGCGATAAACCGATACGCCTTTTAGATTTCAACGAAAAACTCATAACTTTTTTTGTCGAGCGCAATAAGTTAGAATGGCTAAAAGAGTATTTGCCTAAGATTATTCAATAATTAAAAGCGCGAAGATCTATTAGTCGGCGCGGGCGAGGGCGACGGCAAAGAGCGGATTTTTATCGCGTTTTTCAAGAGCGGCGGCGGCTTCTAGAAGCGTCGTTCCCGTCGTGATTAGATCGTCTAATATGATCGCGTTCGTTTCCGCAAAAGGCTTAACGATAAAACGGCGCGGATGCGATTTGCGAAAGGCGAGCGTCTGCCCCGCGTATTTCTCTTTGGATCGGGCGCGAAGCGAACCAAAACGCGGCGTAACCATACCCGCCGCGCCAGCTTTGGCTAAGAGCGCAGAGTGCGAATACCACGCGTTCAAACGATCGTCGATTGGGACGAGCGCCGCGTTTTCGTCAAGTTTAATTTCGCTAAAAAACGGCTTAAACGCCTTAATCGCTAGATATTTTAATACAAGAGAGCCAAAGGGATAATACTTCGTTTTTATTAGCGGCTCTATATCGCCAAACTCGTAAAAGGTAATCGCTTTAAGCTCCCGTAAAGTATGTATTTTGACGCGAACGTCGATTGAGCGATCGCATTCGGAACAGATATATCTCCAGCTTAATTTTTCGCAGAGCAAACAGCGCATTAGCCGCCTCTTTTTAGCGCTCGTTTAATGTTTAATTTTACGTCGCGCTCTTTGATCGCCTCGCGTTTATCGTGTAGCTTTTTGCCCCGCGCCAAAGCGATTAAGATTTTTGCGCGGTTTTTAGAGTTAAAATATAGCTTTAACGCCACGATTGCAAGCCGTTCTAAATTAACGCGCTCGGCGATTTTACGAATCTCTTTTTTATGCAGTAGAAGGCGGCGCGATCGGCTTTCGTCGGGCGCTAGGCGCGAATCGGAGTTTTCGTATCTAGTTATATGCATGCCAAAGAGCCAAATCTCCTCGTTTCGTATAACTCGCGCAAAGGCTTCGTTTAGGCTCGCTTTTCCCGCCCTAATACTTTTCACTTCGCTTCCTTCAAGCGCGATTCCCGCCTCGTAGGTTTCTAGAATCTCGAAATTATGGCGCGCTTTGCGATTTTCAATCGTCATAATTCGCTCCTAAAAAACGCGCTTCCGCTTCCGCTAAAAAACCAGCCGTCCTCTCTATATTCCATCAACTCAGGATAGCTTTTTAGCGCCGGCAAGAGCAGATCGTTTAAATCTTGCGCTTCGTATTCGGCGCGCAAAATATCCGCGCTTGTCATAGTAAGCAGGCGATCGGCTAATTTTGCGTTGGATTGCGCCCGATCGCTATAGTTTAATCTAAAGGTTTGATAAACCTTTGGAGTTTCGCATAAGATCGGCGGCGTTTTAAGAGTAAAGCGCGGAGTAATCTCCGAAAACGGCTCGATTTTTTCGCCTATTCCGCTTACGTTTGCCGCCGCATAGCCGCTTAAGAAAAACGCTACGTCCGCGCCTACTTTCGCGCCGACTTGAGTTAGCTCTTCGTTAGATAGTTTTAGTCCCGCCGCCTCGTTGATCATCATTAAAAAAGTCGCCGCGTCGCTACTTGCGCCGCCTAGCCCCGCGCCGCTTGGAATCTGTTTATAAACGATCACCTTATGCGCGGCGGCAAAATCGAATAGCTCTTTGCTAGGATAGATACGACTAAGTTGCGTAAAAGCGCGGTAGATCGAATTGTTTTCGATCGGGCAGTTGAAGTCGCCTACTATATCAAAACCCTTCGCGCTCGCGTTTTCAAACCACAACTTATCGCGCAGAGCGTCGTAGCGGACGAAGCGCGACGAGATCAGATGGTAGCCGTCCTCTCTTCTGCCGACAATCTTCAAAAAGATATTGAGTTTTGACGGCGCGTCGTAGATTTTATGAGAGGTCAAAGCGAATCTTCGGCGACAAAACAAGCGCCGTAGAGTTCCGCGAAAACCTCTAGCGCCGCCCATAGATCGAGCGCCGTTAGCGATCTGTAGCGATCGGCGATCGGCTCTTGCCAGCCGTCGATTTTTGCCCACTCGACCTTTTTTTGTTTGGCGCGAAACCCCGAAGAGAGCTTTTTGGCGGCAAAACTTACCTGCAATAAACCCATTGCGATCGCGTTGAAATACGCCCTATCGCTTGCCAAAATAGCGGGGTCGGCGCCAAAACGTTTTTGCGCGTCGTAGATTTCCTTGCCGCGTTCCAAAATAAAGCGGACGATAAGCTGATCTGTCGGTTGCATTGTTTGCCTTTACGTTTATTACGCGGATTTTAACATAGCCTTCTCTTGCCGTTCTTGTCCCGCTATTGCCGTCGCTTCGCCGATAATAGACGCGATCGCGTAAGAGCGCTGGAATCTAAATCAAATACGGCGATTCTCGCGAAGCGTCGATCTATCGCTCGTAAACCTTAATACGGAGGCGCTACGTTGTATTTAGATTTTCGTCTTCTTCGCTCTGAAACCCCAATATGTTTGACGCGATTTATAGAAAAATACGCTTACCTATATGCGGGATTTTTGCGGCTTGAGATAGCGCTTTTCCTATGACTAGAATCGCCGGTTTTTCGCACAGTTTCGCCATTTTTTCTAAGTCGCCAAGCGTTCCTACAATCGTCGTTTGATCGGCGGAATCGATCTTTGAGATAAAAGCGGCGTTTAACGATAAATCTATCCCTTTTTCTTTCGCGCTCTGAACGATCTTTGCGGCAAAACTATGCGCCATTAAAACGATCGTCGTATAAGCGCAATTATTAAGTTTTTTCACCCATTCGTCGTTAAAAAGCGCCTCTTTTAAGTGCGCCGAAACGATCAAAACTCCCGTTGAAAATCCGCGTAGCGTCGGAGTTATGCCGCCCAATACGCAGCCCGCAAAAGCGGAAGTTACTCCGCTTATCGTTTCGCATTCCGCGCCGTTTCTATGTAAAAACTCCGCCTCCTCGAAGAGCCGTCCAAATATCGACGGATCGCCGCCCTTAAGCCGCCCTACGTTTAAGCCCGCTTTGGCGTATTCGAGCGCTTTATTATTGATCTCGTCTTGCGAAAAATTATGTCGCCCTTTTTGTTTTCCAACGTCAATATTTATACACTCGTTTGGCAGAAGTTTTACAATCTCTTCGCCGACAAGATTATCTATTAAAGCGACGTCGATCGAGCTTAGCGTTTGCAAAGCTCTTAGCGTCAAGTTTTCCGCTTTTCCAGTTCCGCAACCGATCAAAAAGACCTTACCCGTTTTTTTGGCTTGTTTTTCGGCGCTTTTTCGATTTAATTTTAACGTCTCGTAAAACTCTTGCGATCTAATCGGAATAATTTTTTGAATAAGATCGCGTATTTCTTGCGCGTATTTTGGCGAAGCTCCGCCGGTGCTGACATTAACGCTTAGATCGTAGTTCTTAAACGCCGCTCCAAAATAAAAATCGCAAAACTCCGGTTTATCGACGCAATTAAGCAAAAAACCATATTCTTTTCTATGATTAAACAATTCTTTTGATAGCCGATCGTCGCCTGTCGCGTCGATCGCAATATCAAATTCTCTATTTTGCAGAAAAGCTAAATCAAACTTGGCGATTTTTACATTTTTATCGGAAAAAAAATCGTCCCTGATCGCCTCCGCGATAATGGTAAGAGAACAGTCGCTTTGCAATACGCTTCGCGCCTTAAGAACGGCGGCTTTACCCGCGCCGATCAATAAAACTTTTTTCGGCGTAAGCGCGATCTGAAGGACGTTCATTTTTTGCGGATTTTCACCAACCAATAATCGCCGTTTTGCTTAGTCTGCTCTAAAATTGTATGCCCTTCGCCTTCGACCGATCTTGGTACATTGTCGATCGGAGCGCCATCGTCTAGTAAAATATCCAAAACCTCGCCGCTTTTCATCTGCGCTAAATCCATCTTGGTTTTAACAAAGTTCATAGGGCAGGAAACGCCGCGATAATCTTTGAATCGATTAGCGTTTTGCTTAGGTTTTACTTCGATCTTTTTTTCGCGCTCTACGGCGAATTTCAAAGAGTTATCCATAGTCGCGTAAAGCTCTACTACCGCTTTTGCTAGATCAACGACTTTTGCGCTTGCGTCGCCCTCTAATAACGGAGTAAAAGCGGCGCCGATCAGCCCCGTATCTATAAATAGTTTTTTGAATGCCGCCAGAACTTCGCTTTCGCTTCTTGCTTCCTCGCCTCGCGTTATTAGCAACATCCTTGCGGCAAGCGCTCTAACGGCTGTAAAATTGTTCTCTTCGAGCGCGATTTGTAGCGCCTTTTTATCGGCGTCGATCAGATCATACATTCCCGCGCTACATTCGCCCGCGCCTCTGCCTTTTAGCGAGAAAATCTCGTTTGCGGTATAGTCGTAGTATGGGTTTTTATCCTCGTCGAAACTAGGGATTTTTGCGTATTTATTCGCGATTTTCACAACCTCTTCTTCGCCGCCGCTATCTATCCAATCCGCAAATGATTTATACTCGCTTTTATTATCGATCCATAGCTTTAACAGATCGGATATAAACGAGGGAAGATAATACGCGCTTACAGAAGCCGTTTGTTTTGCAAAGCGAGTGATATTTTCGCCGACTTTAGCGCCGACTAATATGCTATATGCTGGGTATGCGACGCCGTCTTCTCTTAGGACTTTTCCAAAAAAACCTAGATCGGCGATATGGTGTCTGCCGCAACTATTTGGACAGCCTGAAATATGTATCTTAAAACCTTGCAAAGAATCAAGCGCTATATTTTCTTTTTTTAACTTTTTTTCGATCGACGCTATAGCGCCTCGCGGTATCGTAATACCAAGTTGGCAGGTCGCCGCGCCCGTGCATACGACGCTATCTCCAATGATTGCCGCTTTGGAAGCTATTGGCGATATTTGCTTAACCGTCTCGTATAGATCGACTAGCTCGCTTAAGCTAAGATTTCTAAGATAGATATTCTGATCGTTTCCAAAGCGAAGCGTATCTCTATCGGGCGCGATCTCTATTAGTTTTTTCGCTAATAATTTCGCGTTTTGCGCGCTAATATCGCCTAATTGAAGCGCGATTTTCGCGCTAAAATAGCCCGATTGCCTTTGCGGAATTGCGTAACGATCCAACCATAATTTTTGCTCGTCGTTTAACCTTGGAGAGATTGGATTTTCGATCGGCGCGATTTCGCTAAAACTTTCAAAATTAAGCCGCCAATCTACTCCGCTTGATTTTATTTTCTCAATCTTAAAATCGACCTCTTTTCTAAACTCGCCAAGGCCTAGCTCCTCCACTAAAAATCTAAGTCTCGCGTTATTTTTATTTTTCCTATTGCCTTTTTCGTTAAAGACCTCTTTAATCGCTTGCGATAAAAGAAATATCTCCTCTTCGGGCAGAAAATCTAAAAACTTAACGCCGACCTTAGGCTTCGCTCCCATACCGCCGGCTACGAAGACGCTAAAGCCTCTTTTACCATCTTTTATTTTAGCTATAAAACCAACGTCTATCAAAGTCGCTCCGCCGCGATCGACTTGGCTTGCGCTAAAGGCTATTTTATATTTTCTTGGCAGAGCGTATGAATCTTTTTGTTCCAACATCTTGCGATTAAGAGCTAACGCATAGGGCGTTACGTCAAAAATCTGATCTTTAGCGATTCCAGAATAGGGATCGGCGGTTATATTGCGAACCGTATTTCCGCCGCCGCCCCTGCCCGTTAAGCCGTTTTTGTGTAGCGCTTCTATAACGTTTAGAAAGTTTTCTATCTTAACGTAGTGTAGTTGAACCCCGCCGCGAGTCGTTACGTGTAGCGAGCCGTTTGCGTAAGCGATCGATATATCCGCGAGCGCCAAAAGTTGCGCGGGCGTAATATATCCCGCGGAGAGCTTAACGCGAACCATATAAGTATTGGCTTCGCGCTGTTCGTAAATACCGAAAGGAACGCGAATTGTTTTAAACAGCAAACTATCCGATCTGCCCTCGATAAAATCGCCGTATTGTTTTTTGAAAACCTCAAAATCTTCATTAACAGATTGCGGAAGCGCGCTCATTCTATTACCTCTATCTCTTCTTCGTTTGCTATGCCAGATTTAATGCAAAAAGATTTTACTACAGGGTTTTCTTTCGCTAACGAAACGATAATATAGCTGATATTCGGATCATAGGCTAAACGAATATCCTCTTGCGATGGACGCGACGGCGTAGCGGGGTGCGAATGATAGCACGCGGTTAATCTTAAGCCTAGTTTGCCCGCCTCTTTTAGCGCGTTAAACTGTTCGTTTGGATCAAAGCTAAAATGTTCCGCGCTATTATCGACGTTTTTCATTTTGTATATTTTTTTAATCGACTCATTATCGCCTGCCAAGTAACCGCACGCTTCGATTGGCGAGTCCGCTTTTGCGTGATCAATTAACGCTTCATAAACAGACTTAACAATTTTAAGCATATTTATTCTCGCATACCGCTTGCTCGTAATCGATTAACTCTTTTATACCATTATCTCCGCAAACTCTGCACTTTGGATTTTTCTTAAAACGGACGGTTCTAAAGGTCATAGATTTCGCCTCGAAGCTAAGCAAAGAATTAAACAGAGGCGTTCCGACGTTTGTAATATATTTTAACGCTTCGGTTGCTTGTATCGTCCCCAAAATCCCCGCGACCGCTCCCAAAATTCCCGCGCTACTACAAGTGGGAACTTCGTTAGGCGGCGGCGGAGCGTTGAACGCGCAAGCGTAGCAGGCGCTTTTATGCGGATCGACGCTCATAGTTTGCCCGGTAAAGCGCAGAATGCCGCCGTGAGAATATGGTTTATTCGCCAAAACGCAAGCGTCATTTATTAAGAACTTTGTCGCAAAATTGTCTGTTCCGTCTATCACAAAATCGTAAGGAGCGATCAGATTTAATATATTTTCCGCAGAAACCATCGTTTGATATGTATTAACCTTGATATGCGGGTTAATTGCAAGCATTTTGCGCTTTGCCGATTCTACCTTTGGCGTTCCTATTTCTTCGGTTGTGTGGATAATCTGTCTTTGCAAATTGCTTAAATCGACGACGTCGCCGTCTATTATGCCGATCTCTCCGACTCCAGCGGCCGAAAGATAAAGCGCTATAGGCGATCCTAATCCTCCCGCTCCAATCACAAGAACTTTGGAGTTTATGATCTTTTCCTGCCCTTCGATCCCGACCTCTTCTAAAATGATATGCCTTGAAAAGCGCTCTAGCTCTTCTTCGCTAAAATCTCTCAAGCGCCGCCTCCCATAAAGTAGAGAAAATTAACGCGATCGCCATCTTTTAACCGCTGGGTCGCGTAATTTTCGTGGGCAACAAACTCGTCGTTTAACTGAACTGAAACCGTGTACGGTCGTTCTATATCCTCTAATTTTAGAAGCTCGGAGACCGTGAGCGCTTCGTTAGAAAAACTTTTTGCCTCGTCGTTTATGATCAGATTCATCTTTTCCCTTTTTAAAAGCTAATTTTACTCGCTTATCCTTTAATGTGAAGCCCGCACTCTTTATGCTCTGGATTTTCCCACCACCATCTGCCCGATCTTATATCCTCGCCTTCGGCTACCGCTCTTGTACAGGGTTCGCAGCCGATACTCTTAAAACCTTCCGCGTAAAGCGGGTGAAGCGGTAGATCGTTTTGCGCGATATAGTCGTAGAGTTCTTTTTCGCTCCAATCAAAAATTGGGTTAATTTTCAAAAGACGATATTTTTCGTCATATTCTATTAACTGCAAATTAGCCCTTGTGATCGATTGCGTCGCTCTTAATCCCGCTATCCACGCGCTCTTATTTTTTAACGCCGTTTCTAGCGGGCGCACCTTTCTAATATCGCAACATAAACGCCGTTTTTCTAAACTTTCGCGCATACCGTAATTGCCAAGCTCGATTTCAAGTTCTTTAACCTCGCTTCGATCGGGATAGTATTTTATAATTTTAACGTTGAAAAATCGTTCGATCTCATTGTGAAACGCCTCGCTTTGATGAAAGTGTTTAAGCGTTTCGAGCGTGAAAATCTCGATATTATCGTAGCCTTTTAATAGATGCAAGATCGCTATATCTTCCGCTTGATAGCTACAAGAAAATCCAATCGCTCCTTTGATTTTGTTTAATATATCGTAAAGGCGATCGCGCTCATATGACATAGTCGCTCCATTCGTTGTTTTCGTCGTATATCTTTGCCTGTTTGAAATGGATAAATAGCCTTTCGCGGTTTTGCGCTTTTATCTCGTTCCAACGTTTCTTTTCTATATCCGCTTCGATCTCTTGCGATCCGATCAGGGTTTTTAACTCGACGCGAACGCGGTTTCCTAGTATTCTATACGCCGCAATAGTCGCCTCTAAACCTTTGCCGTCCTCGTTGTCAAAATCGATCGTAACGTCGTGCGGACGCACGAAAAACTCTACTCCTAGTTTATTTTCTTTTCCGTTGGGGCGCACAATCCCGCGCTCAAACCTTGCGTGAAAAAGATTAACGTTTCCTAAGAAGCCGTAAACAAACGGATTCGCGGGATTGTCATAAACCTCTTCGGGCGTTCCGATCTGCTCTATTTTACCTTTGTTTAGTATTACGATCTTATCGGAAACCTCTAACGCTTCTTCCTGATCGTGCGTTACAAATACGCTTGTTACGTGAATCTCGTCGTGCAAAAATCTTAACCATCTTCTAAGCTCTTGCCTTACCTTTGCGTCTAACGCTCCAAAAGGTTCGTCTAGTAATAAAACCTTTGGCTCTACCGCCAAAGCGCGCGCTAAAGCTACCCGTTGTTTCTGCCCGCCGCTTAATTCGCTAGGGTAACGTTTTGCCATCGATTGCAATTGCACCATCGATAGCAAATGATTAACCTTGTCCGTAATTTCGTTATTACTCGGTCTATTCTTGCTTGGACGCACTCTTAAACCGAAAGCTACGTTTTCAAAAACCGTCTTATGCTTAAATAAGGCGTAGTGCTGGAAGACAAATCCGACGCCTCTATCTTTTATCGGTTTATAGGTCGTATCCTCGCCAAAAAAGGTAATGCTGCCCCGATCGGGATTTTCCAATCCCGCGATAATTCTTAACAGCGTCGTTTTTCCGCTTCCAGAAGGTCCTAATAGAGCGGTCAATTCTCCGCTAGGAATCGTTAGATTGATATTATCCAAAGCGCTAAAAGCGCCAAACTGTTTGCCGATTTGCGATATTTCTATACTCACAAGCCCTCCTCTTTCTTTGCGTTTCTTCTTTGAATTAAGATAAAATGCTCGATAATATATTTTACGATCAACGTTACTAACGATAAAAGCGTTAGAAGCGAAGCGATCGAAAACGCGGCGCTATATAGATATTCGTTGTAGAGAATCTCTATATGTAGCGGCATCGTCATTGTAACGCCTCTAATTAGTCCGGAGACGACGGCTACCGCGCCAAACTCTCCCATAGCTCTAGCATTGGTCAATATGACCCCATATAAAACGCCCCATTTGATGTTTGGAAGCGTAACTCTAAAGAATATTTGCAAGCCGCCCGCGCCTAAAGTTAGCGCCGCCTCTTCGTCGTCTTTGCCCAACTCTTGCATTAAAGGTATTAGCTCTTTAGCCACAAACGGAAAGGTAACAAAAGCGCTCGCCAACACAAGACCTGGAAGCGCGAAAACAATCTTTATGTTTAGCTCGGATAGCCATGCGCCGAACCAACCGAACGCGCCGAAAAGCAAAACGAAAATCAGTCCCGCGATTACGGGCGAAATAGCGAACGGCGCTTCGATCATTGTCGTTAAAATACGTTTGCCTTTGAAATCGTATTTTGAGATCGCCCACGCAAGCAGTATGCCAAAAAATGTATTTAGCGGAACGCAGATTACGGCGACCAAAAGCGTTAATTTGATCGCCGCGAAAGCGTCGTTTTCGGCGATCGCGCTAAAATAGTAGCTAAAGCCGCTTGAGAGCGCGGAAAAAGTTAATTTGATCGACTCGATAAAATCTTTTTTTGCGATCGCGTCGGAATAAGACGCAAAGCCGATAGATTCGATATATGTTTCAATACCTCTTCGTAACGCTTCGCTAAAAATCGTGTATATCGGCAATATGATGAAAACGGCTAAAAAGGTTAGCGTGATCGTAATTAAGATCGGCTTAATCCATTTTGGTTCGCTTGCGACGCTTTTAACGTTATTGATCATCTGCTTCCCCTCGTTTTTGAAAAGCGTTGCAAAAAGTTGATTAACAGTAGCAACGCAAAGGATATAACAAGCATAATAACGCCGATCGCGCTGGCTCCCTCGTAATCGAACGCCATCAATTTCTTAACGATCAAAAGCGGAACGATTTCCGTTTCATAAGGCATATTGCTAGAAATAAAGATTACCGATCCGTATTCGCCTACGCCTCTAGCGAAGGCTAAAGCAAAACCCGTTAATAACGCGGGATAGATCGACGGAAAAATAACGTGTCTAAATATCTGAAAAAAGCTAGCGCCAAGCGAGCTTGCCGCTTCTTCTAACTCTCGATCTAGCTCTTCGATCACGGGTTGAACGCTACGCACCACAAAAGGCAGACCGATAAACACGAGCGCGATCACAATTCCCGCGTTTGAATAAGCTACGCTCAGATCTATATTCTCCAAAAAACTTCTAAAACAACTCTCGTCTTCGGGGCAAGCGTCGAAATTCGGCGCGTGCGAGCGCAATTTCTCCTGCAACAATTGCAAAGGTTCGCCCAATATTCCGTTGGGACCGAAGATCGTCGTTAAGGCGATTCCCGTAACCGCCGTCGGGATCGCAAAAGGCAGATCGATAAGCGCGTCTACGATTCGCTTTCCATAAAAACTATACCGCGCTAAAACCCAAGCGATAATTAACCCGAAAAACGCGTTAATGCACGCCGCTAAAAATGTCGTCCCAAACGAAATTTTTAGCGCCGCAATAACTCTTTGATCGGATAGGATTGCCCAATAGTATTTAAACGATTCGGCGAACGAAGTCGTAAGCGCGGTTAAGAGTCCCTGATCGGATAAGATCGCGCTAAAATCCTTAAAGCCCGGTCTAAACGAAAAGAGAATTAAGGCGCTTAACGGTATCAAAACCAGTAGCGACATATATGTTAAAGAAAGCCCTAGCGTTATGCCAAAACCGGGCAATCGCGCCGTATTTCGCGATTTTCTATTAAACAACATATATGCCGCCGTTTTATCTATTTTTTATAGATTTTATCAAATTCGCCGCCGTCGGAAAAGTGCTTTTTAGTCGCCTCCGCCCATCCGCCGAAATCTTTGTCGATCGTTACGAATTCCAATTTAGGAAATTGTTTCGCATACTCTTTCGCCACTTCCGCGTCCGTAGGGCGATAGTAGTTTTTCGCCGCTATGCGCTGACCTTCTTTCGAATAAAGATATTGCAGGTATTCCGTAGCTACCTTTTCCGTGCCTTTTTTCTTAACGTTTGCATCGACCAAGCTCACCGAAGGTTCGGCTAAAATGCTTAGGCTAGGAACGATAATCTCGACCTTGTTTTTTCCAAGCTCGTTGATCGCTAAAAACGCCTCGTTTTCCCACGCCAAAAGCACGTCGCCGATACCGCGTTGAACAAACGTGTTTGTAGAGCCTCTAGCGCCGCTATCCAATACGGGAACGTTCTTAAACAGTTTGGTTACAAACTCTCTAGCTTTGCTTTCGCTGTTGCCGTTATGTTTAAGAGCGTACGCCCACGCCGCCAAATAGTTCCAACGCGCCCCGCCCGAAGTTTTAGGATCTGGCGTGATTACTTTAACGCCGTTTTTGATCAGATCGTCCCAATCTTTGATCTTTTTGGGATTGCCCGCTCGCACCAAAAATACGATCGTAGAGGTGTATGGAGCGCTGTTGTTCGCAAAGCGTTTCTGCCAATCGGGATCGATAATCTTCGCCTTTTCAACGATCGCGTCGATGTCGCCGCCAAGCGCCAACGTTACCACGTCCGCGTCGTTGCCTTCGATTACGCTTCGCGCTTGACCGCCCGAACCGCCGTGAGATTGGCGAATGGTTACGTCGTCTCCCGTTTGAGCCTTGTAATGTTTCGCGAACGCGGCGTTGAACTCTTTGTAAAGCTCCCGCGTCGGATCATACGAGACGTTCAAAATCTCGTATTCAGCGGCTTGTAGAACAGCCGCAGACAGAATTAACCCTGCCGCCAAAATGCGTTTTCCAAAACTCATTTTGCTCTCCTTGTTTGAAAATGAAAGCGGCACTATACACAAAAAACCTATAAATGTCAAGTAAATCGATTGGATTTACATAAATTATTTTGCCAAACTTCCCGTT
>JAISRI010000031.1 GCA_031273735.1 Helicobacteraceae bacterium | reverse complement strand
AAAGCAAAGCGGAGGAGCGCAAGGCGCGGAGGATTTACGCCCTGCTTGCGAAAAGCCGCGCTTTTGGCGGCGTTATTGCGGAGAAATGCGGGGCTACGCTAAAGTCGCGGGAATGACTGCATTTGCAGGATTTTCGCGCTGAAAGCGGTCTTCATAATGCGACAATCTTTTATTTAGTAAAACTAACAAACACGGTTATTCCCGCGTAAGCGGGAATCCAAACCAAAACCAACGCATTTGTAAAACCTACGCATTATCGGCAAAGCCGCCATATTCAGCCATTCCCGCGCGGAGCGATAGGCTGTCCCCAGCCGTCAGCCGCGGAGGAAGGCGAGAATCCAAATACGGCGTAGCCGTGCGTATTTCAAAACCTACGAACAATCAGGGATCAGCGCTTCGCGCTATTTGGATTCCCGCCTTCCTTCGCGCCTTTCGCTCTTCCGTTGCACTGCGGAGCGGGCGCTACGCGGGAATGACGAGAAAGGGAGCGGGAATGACGGCGCTTGAATGTTGCGGGCTAGAACAACTTGATTAGCGCGGGCGATCTTTGGGCTATAATAGCGGATGCGGTAAATCAAAAGGAGATTAGATGAGAAACTTGTTTTTATTATGCGCCTGCTGTATTGCCATTTTTGCCGCGTCGGCGGCGGAGTTTGCAAGTTCAGGGCTGAAAGCCTCAAATAGCGGCGACTATCAAAAGGCGATCGCCGATTTTACCGAAGCGCTTAAATTAAATCCAAACTTTCGCGCCGTTTATTACCGCCGCGCTTTAGCGTATAATGAAGTCCGCGATTATAAAAAAGCGATCGCCGATTTTACCGAAGTTATTAAACTTGATAGCAACGATACGGACGCATACTACTACCGCGCGCAAGCCTATTATAATTTAGGCGATCATCATAGAGCCATAAATGATTATACGCAAGCGCTAAAATTAAATCCAAATCATATTAGCGCTTATTATAATCGCGGATTTATTTACGAGTATAGTTTTTACGATCATTCAAAGGCGCTCGCCGATTTTTCAGCCACGATCAAACTTAATCCGCAAGGGGCGCAACTATATTACGCTCGCGGCGACGTTTATTCCAGAATGAGAGAATATGGCAGAGCGATTCCAGATTTAACCCAAGCGTTAAAACTCAATCCAGATCACCTTAACGCCTATGATAAACGCGGAAGCGCATACGACTTTTTAGGCGAATATAAAGACGCGATCGCGGATTTTACTAAGATGATCGATATTAGTCCAAACGCCGCAAGAGCGTATCGTAGCCGCGCAATGGCTTACGCGCATTTAGGAGAATATGCGGAGGCGATCGCCGATTTTGATCAAACTCTTAAACTTGATCCGATCGACCTAGACGCTTATTATTACCGCGCAAACGCTCATTTAACGTTAAAAGATTACGATAAGGCGATCGCCGATTATTCGGAGTTAATTAAAAACAATCCTAATTTTGCCTACGCATATAATAACCGCGCCAAATCATATATCAAATTAAACGATCTAGCAAACGCTACGATCGACGCTAAAAAAGCGTGCGAGTTAGGCGAATGCGAAGCGCTAACCGATATGCGCAATAAAAAACTCTTGGCAGAGTAATTTTTTTATTCAGATAGTTTTCAAAAACGCTTAAAAATGTTTAGCCCGTTGTCCGAGCCTAATTACACTCGTTCATCTTAGCTAAAAACTCGACGTTATCTTTTGTCGATTGCAGTTTAGAAAAAACGAATTTTAACGCTTCGATCTCGTTTTTCATCTGACTCATCGCGGTTCTCAACGCCCACACTCTTTGCAATTTTGCCGGTTCTTGCAAAAGCTCCTCTTTTCGCGTGCCTGATTTGACGACGTCGATCGCGGGATATATACGTCTGTCGGCTATATCGCGGCTTAGAATTATCTCCATATTTCCCGTGCCTTTGAACTCCTCAAAAATAACCTCGTCCATTCGGCTTCCCGTATCGATCAGCGCCGTAGCCATAATCGTCAAACTGCCGCCGTTTTCTATGTTTCTCGCCGCGCCAAAAAAACGTTTGGGTTTATGAAGCGCGTTCGCATCTACGCCGCCCGTTAGCACTTTGCCGCTCGAAGGCGTTACGGTGTTGTAAGCTCTTGCTAAGCGAGTAATTGAATCAAGCAAGATCACAACGTCTTTGCCTCTTTCGGTTATACGTTTTGCCTGTTCGATCACAAGTTCCGCGACGCGGACGTGATTCTGCGCGGGCATATCAAACGTGGAGCTATAAACGCTACCTTTTACGCTTCGCTCCATATCCGTAACCTCTTCGGGGCGCTCGTCTACAAGCAAGACGATCAGCGCGATTTCGGGATGGTTTTTTTCGATTCCGTGCGCCAACTCTTTTAGCAATTCGGTTTTGCCGCTTCGCGGCGGCGCGACGATCAAGCCGCGTTGCCCTTTACCGATCGGATCAAACAAGTCGATAATCCGCCCCGTTAATTTGAGCGGATCATATTCCATCATAATTTTTTCGTCGGGAAAAAGCGGCGTTAGGTTGTCAAATAGGGGGCGGCGTTTCGCTTCTTCGGGCGGCATATAGTTGATCGCCTCGATCTTTAATAGAGCCGAATAACGCTCTTGATCCTTTGGCGCGCGCACCTGTCCCGTTACGATGTCGCCGGTTCGCAAGCCAAAGCGGCGGATCTGCGTGTTGCCGACGTATGCATCGTGTTCCGTATTGGAAAAATTGCCGTCGATGGCGCGTAAAAAGCCGTAACCGTCGGACATAACCTCTAACATACCGCTAAGGAGTATATAACCGCCTTGCGTTACTTGGGTTTTCAAAATCTCAAACATCAGATCTTGACGTTTGAAATCGTTAGGGTTCTCTATGCCCGCTTCGGCGGCGAGCGCGATTAGCGAGTCGATACTCTTTAACTGGAGCTGTTCGATTGTAACGCCTTCAACGGGCGCGTGGGCGCGGTTGTTTTTTTTGTGGGGCGGGTTTTCGTAGTTTTCGTTCATTACCGTTCTTTAGATTTAGGATATGGCATACGCGGAAGTAAAAACGTTGCAAATACGAATTGTAGTTGCGCAAACCTTAAACGTCATATTTTTACCCGCCCTTCAAGCGCGCGGCTAAGGGAGAGTATATCGACGTTTTCAAGGCTTACGCCCGTTGGAACGCCCTGCGCGATCTTTGAAAAGATCAAGCCATAGGGCGAAAGACGCTCCTCGATAAAGTAGATCAGCGCGTCGTTTTGCACGCTTGGCGCAAAGGCGAAAACCGCCTCTTGCGCCGATTCCTCTTTGATCATATTTTCGAGCTTGGCAAAGCTCTCCTCGCTCTCATAAACAAAATACAAACCTTTCCACAGTCCGCTTTCTTCTAACGTGAAAATATCTTTCGCGCTCAAAACGACGCATATTTTACTCCGATCGCGCTCTTCGTCGGCGCAAACGGCGCACAGCTCGTTTTCGCCCAAAGAACCGCAACGAACGCAAATCCGCGCGCTGGCAAGCGCCCGTTCGATCGCGTGGGCAAGTTTAAGCGCCGCGCTCTGATCGCGCATTACAAGCTCGAAAGCGATATTTCGCGCGCTTTTTTTGCCGATTGCGGGTAGGCGCGTCAGCGCTTCGACTAGATTTTGAAAACTATCGGGTTGAAAATACATTACGAAAGCTTACCAATTTGCTACAATTGCGCCCTAAATAATCCTAAAACGCGAGAGAATTATGGACGAATTTGATTATTATGCCGTATTGGAGATTGATAGAAACGCTACGGCGGAAGAGATCAAGAGGGCGTTTCGCAAAGCGGCGCTCAAATATCACCCCGATAAAAACCGCGACAATCCAGAAGCCGAAGCGAAGTTTAAGCAGATCAACGAGGCATATCAGGTTTTAAGCGACGAAAGTAAACGAGCGCTCTACGATCGTTATGGCAAAGCGGGGCTTAATTCGCAGGGATCGAGCGCGGGATTTGACGATATGTTTGGCGATATTGCCGACGTGTTCGATTCGTTTTTTGGCGGCGGGCGCAAACGATCGAGCGGGCGGCATAAAGAGTCGCTGGATATTGCCGCCGAATTGGAACTTTCATTTATGGAAGCGGTTTTTGGTTGTAAAAAGACGCTCAAATACCGCTACTCAAAGCCTTGCGGAGAATGCGGCGGAAGCGGCGGCAAGCGAAAATCGTGCGACTACTGCAACGGGCGCGGGCAGATCTATCAGCGGCAAGGTTTTATGACTTTTTCGCAAACCTGCCCAAAATGCAACGGAAGCGGCAATATTCTAGAGACCGCCTGCAAGGAGTGCAAAGGCAAAGGCGCGATTTTGATCGACGATAGCATAGAGATCGCCGTTCCCGAAGGCGTGGATAACGGGCAAAGGCTTAGAGCCAGCGGGCGCGGCGCGATGGGGCAGGGCGGTTTGCGCGGCGATCTTTACGTGATTTTATCCGTTAGGGACGATCCCGTTTTTGAACGCCGCGACGCGGACGTTTATGTGCAAGCTCCCGTATTTTTCACGTTGGCGGCTTTGGGCGGGACAATCGAAGTGGCGACTTTGCGCGGCAAGAAAAATCTGGAGATCGAACGAGGAGCGCGGGATAAGGCGCAGATTAGACTTCGCGGCGAAGGCGTTAGAAGCGCGACGAACGGAAGACTTGGCGATATGATCGTTCAGATTAAGATCGTTTATCCCAAAAAACTTAGCGCCGAACAAGAGGAGCTTTTAACGAAACTGCACGAAAGTTTCGGGCAGGAAGGGACGGCTCACAAAGGTTTTTTCGACGAGATAGCCGATCGCGTTAAAGGGTGGTTTAGCTAATTCGTCGTTTTTCGCTAGCGCGTAAGTCAAGATAAATTAAAAACAGGTAAAAAATAAGGAGAAAAAATGGTTACTACTATAGGAATTACGCAACGTTACGGATCGCGTATTTTGTTTGAAAACATTAACCTTACGCTAGATAAAGGCAAACGATACGGTTTAATAGGGGCAAACGGCGCGGGTAAAACGACCTTCTTAAAGATTCTAACAGGGCAGATCGAGCCTAGCGCGGGCAATGTGATTATCGATCCGAACGCCAGGGTAGGAGTTTTGGATCAAAACCAATTCGCGTACGAAAGTTTTACGCTTTTCGACACGGTTTTAATGGGAAATAAGCGGCTACACGACGCGCTTAAAGAGAAAGAAAAGCTATACGCGCAGGGCGATTTTGACGATGAAAAAGTTAATAATCGTTTAGCGGAGTTGGAGATGATTACAGCCGAAGAAGATCCGACATACGAAGCCGATACAAGGGTGATAAAAATCTTAGAGGAGCTTGGTTTTCCACAAGAGGTTCAACAAAAAACTATGAGTCAGATTACGGGAGCAAATAAGTTCAAAGTTCTTTTGGCGAAAGTTTTATTTCCTAATCCAGACGTTTTGTTTTTAGACGAGCCGACAAATAACCTCGATCTGCCTTCGATCGCGTGGTTAGAAGAGAGATTGATTCGCCACGAGGGAACGCTTATGGTAGTTTCGCACGATCGCCACTTTCTTAACGCCGTTTGCACAAATATGTTAGACGTGGATTACAGAACGATTCGAGAGTTTGCGGGCGCATACGACGATTGGTATATCGCGGCTAACGTTTTATCGAAACAAGCGGATTTAGAGCGCGAAAAAAAACTTAAAGAAAAAGCGGAGTTAGAGAAGTTTATAGCGCGTTTTAGCGCCAACGCCTCTAAAGCTAGGCAAGCCACAAGCCGTCAAAAACAGCTTGAAAAACTAGATATTCAAGCGATCAAGCCCTCTTCGCGACGCGATCCGAGTATCGTCTTCAAGCCCAACCGCAAAATTGGCAACGAGGCTTTAAGCGTCGGAAATCTAACCAAGAGTTACGGAACGCATAAGGTTTTTGAAGGCTTAAACTTTACCTTTGAACCAAATGACAAAGTCGCGTTAATAGGAGCGAACGGAGTCGGCAAAACCACCTTTTGCAAGATCGTTATGGGCGAGTTGAAAGCCGATAAAGGATCGGTTAAGTGGGGCGAAACCGTGCAAAGCGGTTATTTTCCGCAGGATACGACCGATCGAATAGGCGGATCGGCGACGCTTTACGAGTGGCTAAGAGCTTACGATAAAAAAGCGGAGCTTGGAACGATCAGAAATTGTTTAGGGCGAATGCTTTTTAGCGGCGAGGAGCAAGAAAAAAGCGCGCAAAGCGCGAGCGGCGGCGAAAAGCATAGAATGATGTTGTCAAAATTGATGCTAGAGGGCGGTAATTTTTTGGTTTTAGACGAGCCGACAAACCACTTAGATCTTGAGGCGATCGTCGCGCTTGGCGAAGCGCTTTATCAGTTTGAAGGCGCGGCGATCTGCGTAGCGCACGATCGCGAGCTAATAGACGCTTTTGCCAATCGAATAATCGCGTTTAATCAAGATGGAAGCGTTACCGATTTTAGGGGTAGTTACGAGGAGTTTCAGGCAAGGTAAAATAAACTCTTGCGTTGAATATAGTATGTGTTGGAAACTGATCTATTATGAAAAGAAAATAGCGATCGCCGCGCCGCTCGGCGATTATAGCGTCTATAAAAAGGTAAATGTCGTAGAGGGCGGCGATTATTCTTTTCAAATAGATAAAATCTATCTACAAAATAACGCTTATTATAATATAACCCATAATCAATGCGCCTGCGATTTTTTCGCGTCAAAATACAGATCGCTACAAGAGGAGTTTATCGCGTTTGTATTAACAAGAATGCAAATAGAATCTCTTGAGGCGTTTATTTTAACAAAATGGATCGACGGCGATGAAATAATTGATAAAATACCAAACGATTATAGCGATATAAATCAAAACGATCTAACGTCTATTTTTTGTAGTGATCGCCGCATAAAACTATACCGCATCACAAGATAAAAGGTTGCGTATTTATGATTTTCTTGGTATTAGAGCAAAATAAGGTTCGTTTTGCGGGCAATTTTTTATATGTTCCAGCGCAGTTTCTACGCCGCGTTTCAAAAATACTTCGTTTGTCTCGCTTTCGTTTTGTTTGAGATACCAACCGCCGTCTAGTAGCTTGTAAAACGCGCCGTTAGGTTTTTGCGTATAAACTTCTCCGCCGATTATGGGGATTTTCAAATTGAAAAGTTCGCCCGACGCTTTAAGCGCTTGGTTTCTATCCAATAACCAATTATTCGCCAAAATATAAACGCCCGCGCTTAATATCAAATCCGCCTCTTTTGACCAGATAATATCCTTCTTTTCTTTTAGCGCGGCAAAAAACGGCGATCTGTTTTCAAAATCGCAATTTTCAGAGGTATAATATGGATTACGACACTGTTTTTCGGCTGTTTCTAATATGTATTCCATCGTTTCGCCTTGCGCGTAAATTTCTATCTCTCGATCGCCGCTCTCGGCGGGAAAAACTATTGCGATATTTCCGCTCTCAGCTTCGTTTTTAGCTTTTCTATGCGCGGAAGGCGTATTCCCAAGAGATGGATTTTCCAGAAAAACGGGTCTATCTGCGCTCTTGAAAACTTCGGCAAAATCTATATCGCTCGGCTTTAATACGGCGACTATCGAACCTCTTTCATACGCCGTAGCGCCCCAAAGCTCTTCGCGTCCTTTTACGAATTCTTTGCTTGTATCAAACTTAAACTTTCCTTTATAAGGGATTAAAATATCTCCGTTTTTTGCGATCAGGCTTGGATTAACGCCGCGATATAATAAAATCTCCATAGCGTTTTTGACGATCGTCTTAATAACAATGCCGCGCTCGACGCTTATCTCTTTGCTTTCTTCTCTCGTAAAAGGCGGCAGTTCTAAGCAAAAAGGCTTAAAAGCTCCTTTCATCTATTTAATCGCCGTAATTTTGTAACCGTCTTTACGAAGCAAAGCTAGAACTCCCTTTTCGCCGCCAAGATGTAAAGCGCCGACCGCTATAAAGATCGGTTTGTTTGCAATCGTATGTTTTTTTAACCGAGTTACAAAGCGTTTATTGCGTTCAAAGATCGGTTTGTTTGCCGTCATATGTTTTTTTAACCGAGTTACAAAGCGTTTATTGCGTTCAAAGATAAGTTTTTCATTAAACTCGCTTATCGACTCTTTTGAGATTTTTTGCGCGGGACGATCGCGCATATACCAATTAAATAGACGATCGGCGTCGCCCGCTAAATAAATATCATACATCTCTTTTATATAACCTTTTAGCTCCGCGTCGTCCATACTAAGATAATCTTCTAACATTTCGCGTTGCGCTTTATTTGAAAGCGTAGCCATTGAATTAAGTTGCTCTTTGCCGCTTTCCAAACCTACAGTTTCGATCTGCGGCGCGATTTTTTGCAATAATTTTTCAGAGCCAAAGTTGGGCGAATAACCCATCTTTAGATAGTCATACACGCTTATAAGCGACGAAACAAACCAAGCGGGAGTTTGTTCAAAATTGCCGCTTCCTAGCGCTAGAAGGCGGTATTTAGCTTTTAATTGTTCAAAAAGAGCTTCGCCGATCTGATCTCTTAGGCATGGTTTCTCGCATAGAAACAGTTTTAATTCCTCTTCAGCCATATTTAATTCATTGGGCGAAATTTCGAGAATCAGCTTAGAGGAGCTATTTAGCGCATCGTCAATTTTCGGATTTAGCGAATCGCCTATTCTTCCCAAGTGCATAGTGCCGAGAATATAGATCTTTGTTTCGCCTTTTTGCGCTAAATAGAACGGATAACGCGCCGCAAGGCTTTCGTTTGTAACCGATGCGGTTTTTGCGATCGCGATCGGTGCGAATAACAAAAACGCCGTAAAGAAAAGCGTTAATATCTTAAAAGGTTTCATATCTAATCCTTGTTTATAACTTTTTGATCGCGTAAAGTAGGCAGATCGCCGATAAGACGAGCCAAAAGACCGCCCAATGCCTGATCGGTATCCAATACGCCGTATCTTTATGCGGTTCTTTCGGTTCGGTATCGGTTATGTTTGGCGCTTTTGCGCCGCGATCGAGCCTGTAGAGAATAATCGCGCCTATAAATAGACCCGCGCTCCACGTAGCCGCCGTGTATACGCTAGAGTTTTGCGCCTCTATAAAATCGCATATTAGCTCTGTCGCCGCCGCGCCAAACAATCCCATAAAAGCTGGTATCCCGACAAACTTGCCGCGTCCTTGCCAAGCGAAAAACATTTTGACGCTCCTAAAAATAGGCGCAAATTATACATATATCGACATTCGCGATCGCCGCTTGGCTACAATTGGCTAAAATCGCGAAAAAGGATCGCAAATGAGCAAAACGCTAATTATCGGCGCGGGCGGCGTGGGGCGCGTGGTCGCTCACAAATGCGCTATGAATCAATCGACGTTCGGCGAAATTACGCTTGCGAGTCGAACGAAATCAAAGTGCGATCAGATCGCAAACGAGATTAAACAAAAATGGAGCGTTTCTATCAAAACCGCCGCGATCGACGCGGACGACAAGGCGGCTTTGGCGGCGCTGATCAAAAAAACCGACGCGAAAATCGTCCTGAATATCGCGCTTCCATATCAAGATTTGTCGATTATGGACGCTTGTATCAAAGCGAAGGCGGATTATCTTGATACGGCAAATTACGAAAGCCCAGAGTTGGCGAAGTTTGAATACAAAGAGCAGTGGGCGCGAAAAGAGGCTTTTGAAAACGCGGGAATAACCGGTTTGCTTGGTAGCGGTTTTGACCCTGGCGTTACAAACGTCTTTGCGGCATACGCGCAAAAACGCTACTTTGACGAAATTCATTATTTAGATATTTTGGATTGCAACGCGGGCGATCATGGTTACGCGTTTGCGACAAACTTCAACCCCGAAATCAATTTACGCGAAGTTAGCGCGAAAGGGCGATATTGGGAAAACGGAAAATGGATAGAGACCGATCCTTTATCGATTAAACTTGTTTGGGATTATCCAGAGGTAGGTAACAAAGATAGCTATTTGCTCTATCACGAGGAGTTAGAAAGCCTTGTTAAAAATATCAAGGGCTTAAAACGAGCGCGTTTTTTTATGACTTTTGGGCAGAGTTATTTAACGCATATGAAATGCCTTGAAAACGTTGGTATGCTTGGGATTAAACCGATCGAGCATAAAGGCGTAAAAATCGTTCCGATCGAGTTTCTAAAAACGCTTCTACCCGATCCCGCGACGCTTGGCGCAAGAACGAAAGGAAAAACAAATATCGGTTGCGTTTTCGAGGGGGTAAAAAATGGCGAAAAGCGCAAAATCTATATTTATAACGTTTGCGATCACGAGGAGTGTTACCGCGAAGTTTTCGCGCAGGCGGTTAGCTACACGACGGGCGTTCCGGCTATGATCGGCGCGAAGTTGATCTTAGAGGGAAAATGGAAAAAGGCGGGGGTATGGAATATGGAAGAGTTTGATCCCGATTCGTTTATGAAAGAGCTTAACGAACAAGGGTTGCCATGGCAAATAAAAGAGCTAGGAGTATAAGATGAAACAAACAGAGGCGATCGCGCCGTCGCAAGATTGGCGCATAGCGGATATTAAAAGCGATTTTGAAGGCGGATTTATCGATCGCGTTTCAAAAGAGTGGGCGTTGGCTACGGCTGGAAACGCTAGCGATTACAACGCAATGACAATCTCTTGGGGATTGATTGGTCATCTTTGGGAAAAGCCCGTAGCGGTTTGCTTCGTTCGTCCGCAAAGATATACGAGAATCTTTACGGATAAAAGCGCGTTTTTTACGCTTACGTTTTTTGGTAAAGATAAAAAGTCTAAAGTCCATAAGGTTTTTGGAAACGAATCGGGCAAAGATATAGACAAAGCCGCCAAAGCGGGCGTTACGCCGATTATTTTCGACGAAAGCGCGATCGGTTTTGAGGAGGCAAAAGAAACGATCGTTTGCAAAAAGATCTATTTTGACGACTTCAATCCGAAAAACTTTCTCGATTCGTCGATCGGCGCGTTATATACGGACGATTATCACCGTTTTTATATTGGCGAAATCGTTAAGTTTTATAAGAAAAAATGAATCTATCTCCCGCATACGTTTTAGAAGAGAGCAAGCTACGAAAAAACTTAGAGCTGTTAGCGTTTATTCAGGAGAAAAGCGGCGCTAAAATCTTAGTAGCGCTAAAAGGCTACGCGTTGTGGGATAGCTTCAAACTTATCGGCAAATATCTAACTGGCGCGTCGGCAAGCGGACTTTACGAAGCGAAACTCGCGAGAGAAGAAATGAATAAAGAGGTGCATACTTTTTGCCCCGCGATCACAGACGAAACGATCGACGAAATAGCCGCCATTAGCGATCATTTAATTTTTAATTCGTTCAACCAACTTCGCGCCTACGAACCAAAGGCAAAATTGGCGAATTCAAAGATTGAGATCGGCGTTCGCGTAAATCCGCAATTTAGCGAAGTTAAACCGGAGATATACAATCCGTGCGTAATCGGTTCGCGTTTAGGCGTTATTCCAGAAGAGTTCGACGAGAGATATTTAGGCGCTATTGACGGATTGCATTTTCATACGCATTGCGAGCAAAACAGCGACGCTCTGGAGAGAACTTTAGTATATTTTGAAGAGCGTTTTGGCAAATATCTAAGCGTTATGAAATGGGTCAATATGGGCGGCGGACACCATATTACTCGATCGGATTACGACGTTCAAAAGCTGATAGATTTAATCAAAAGTTTTAGCGATCGATATGCAACGCAAGTTTATTTAGAACCGGGCGAGGCGGTAGGCTGGCAAACGGGCTATTTGCGATCGCAAGTCGTCGATATAGTTAAAAACGAGATCGCGATCGCGATACTCGACGTATCGGCGGCGGCTCATATGCCGGATTGTTTAGAATTTCCCTATCGCCCCGACGTTCGCGGCGCAGGAGCGCCAAACGAAAAAAAATATACCTATCGGTTAGGCGGTTTAACCTGTTTAGCGGGCGACATAATGGGCGATTATAGCTTCGATCAGCCGCTTAAAATTGGCGATCGGATTATATTTGAAGATATGATACACTATACTATGGTTAAAAATAATATGTTTAACGGCGCGCCGCTTCCAGCGATTGTATCGGTCGATCAGAACGGAAATGAACGCGTCGTTAAACGATTTAGTTACGCAGATTACAAAAACCGCCTTTCTTAAAGGAAAGTTATGAATAAAGACGCGTTGAAAGAGGAGCTAAATAATATGCGATCGGCGCTTACGGAGCTTGAAAGCGCTCTAAACGGTATTACAGACGAAGAAGATCGATTATTTGCGGCGCTTGATCAAGGCGGCGTTTTCGTATTTAACGAAATAAAAAAACTTCAAGAGCGTTTAGCGAGGTTATTAGAAGACGATGAGCGTTAATATAAAAACTTTTAACTCCTCTAAAGAGGCGATGGAGTTCTTGGAGAATCTAGCGTTGATCGACGAGGATTTTATCTTTCGCGGGCAGCCGAGTCCCGACGACAAATTATCGACTTCGCTTCGCCGTTTAACGGGCGCGCAAGAGGATAAAAAAGTCGACGATCTGCTTAGACGTTTTGAGATAGCGTTAGCCAAAATCGGAATCTATCCGTTTGAAAAAGCGGGCGGCAAATTAGATTGGCTTGAATACGCTAGACATTGCGGCGCTCCGCTACCCGTGATCGACTTTACATATTCGCCTTATATAGCGCTTTTTTTCGCGTTTAATCAAATGGAATCAAACGCAGATATGGATAGCTTTGTAACAGTCCTAGCGTTAAACGCTAGAAACTTAGCAAAGGGTTGGGCGAAAGCCGCAAATCGCGCTTTTAGCGAAGAGGATTATCAACGCTTCAAAAAGGCGAGCGAAAGTCAATTTTACGACGGATTCAAAGCGGGGGTTTTGCAATTGATTCCATTTCCGGGCAAGAAAAACCGTCGTATGTTGGGGCAGATGGGAGCGCTTTTATACGATACGCTCGATTATCGATCGTTAGGCTTTAACGATTTAGAGGATTTTATCGCTTCGATCGACGATAGCAAAAACAAAAATTCGGCGCTAATAAAGGTTAATATACATAAAAGTTGCGCCAAAAGCGTTTTTGAGCGTTTAGAGTTGATGAACATAACGGGAAGCCAACTATTCTTAAACGAATACGGCGCGGCTATGGACGCGGTTAATTCTTATTTTTATAACTCGCGTATTCACTTTCGCGATCTGGATAATAGATGAGTATAAATAAAGCGATCGAAAACGTAAAACGCCGCAAGAAAGTTCTGCTAGCGGCGCTTTTTCTGCTTGCGTTCTTTTTCTTATTGCTTTGGACGTATAGTCGAGGTCTAAATAATCCGATCAAAGCGCCTGAAACGCGAGAGATTCCTCCCGTTTTAGAAAACGCTTTTTTGCGTTGGTTTCGCGGCGAAAACGGCGAACTGCTCGCCACGTTTCGCTTGCAAAACTATACCGATAAGTTTATTGGCAGAGTCGAGATAAATTGCGTTGCATATTACGCAAACGACGAGGAGGCTGGAAACTACAATCAAAAGATTAACGTTTCTTTAATGCCTAGCGAAGTTAGAATGCTTAACCGCGCATATATGGGCGTTCTCGATCCTCTTGTGCAAAAGGTTAATTGCGCGTTGGAACGCTGGGAATAGAATTATTAAAAAGGAGTCATAGATGAGAAGACACTACAACCCAAGAAGATCGCAACGAATAAAAACAATCTTTTTTGTTTTGATAATCGCCGCTATAGCGCTCTTTGTCGCCTTTTCGCCGATATTTGAGCGAGTAGCGCCGCAAGCGGTATTGTTACATTCGCAATATTGGAATCCGACTACGCCCCTTGAAATCAATCTGACCGACAACCGAGCGCTTCTAAGCTATAAGGTCAAAGCCATAGCCGATAATAGGGAGATTATTCTTGCGCAAGGCGAGGCTAAAGGCGTTAAAGAGTTGGCGCTTAGTCTTACCTTTCCGCCTAGCGAAACTACCCCTAAAGATCGCGTCGTCTTGGTTATAGAAGCGTTAGATTCAAGTTTGTGGAATTTCTTTTACGGCAACAGCGTTGAAACGAGCAGAGAGTTTATCATAGATAAAGACGCGCCGATCGTCAATATCGTGGCTAATTCCTACTCTATAGCCTCCGGCGGGAGCGCTCTTGCGATCTTTGAAGCGAGCGATCCTAATATAGACGAGGTTAAGGTCGTTACAAAGAGCGGAAAAGTATTTGTCGCGGCGCAGTTTTATAAATCGCGTTACTACGCGGCGTTGATCGCCCGCGATATTAACGATCGCGACTTTGCCGCATACGCGATCGCGACCGATCTAGCCGGCAACCAAAATCGAGCGCGTATTCCGTTATATCTTAAAGACGTTCGCTATAAAGAATCCGCAATCAAATTAACAAAAACTTTTTTGGAAGGTAAAGTAGACGATCTTAACTTTCGTTACAACTCTCGCGCAAACGACGCGGAACTAACCCCGCTAGATCGTTTTATTTTTGTTAATGAAACCTTACGCGAAAAAAGCCTAAAAACTATAGAAGAACACACAAGCCCAAGCAAATTACCTCCTATAGATTATTTTGAGATTGGCGCGTTTCGCCCGCTTGCAAACGCGAAGTTAGTCGCCGGATTTGGAGAGCGCAGAGTTTATTCGCTCGATTCAAAAAAAGTAAGCGAATCTTACCACTTAGGAATAGATTTAGCGAGCGTTAGAGAGGCGAGCGTGATTGCTTCGAACGAAGGAGTTGCGGTCTATTCGGCGGAAAACGGCGTTTATGGCAATATGCCGATCGTTCATCACGGGCTTGGATTATTTACGCTTTACGGACATTGCACGCATCTTTATATCGCGCAAGGCGACGCGGCAAAAAGAGGCGCGCAGGTGGGAACGACGGGAACGACCGGATTTGCTTTTGGCGATCATACGCACTTTGAAGCGCGAGTGCAGGGCGTAGCCGTAACGCCGATCGAATGGATGGACGCGGCGTGGATAAAAGCCAATATAAATAAGGTTCAAGACGACGCAAAAAAAATTATCGATGGACGATCGTAATTTTGCGATAAAAA
>JAISRI010000235.1 GCA_031273735.1 Helicobacteraceae bacterium | reverse complement strand
AATCTTCGAGGGCGATAATCGCTTAAACGACTTCTTAAATCTCTTGTCGCCTCTTCAAGGATTGATTCGGCTCTAAGAGATTTATCGCGCCCGAAAGTCTTTAACGCGGCTAATTCGTCTAATATATCGCCGTTTGTCGTTGTTAAAAGTAAATAATGCTTGTTCCTAAAAGCATACTTGAAACGAGAAGCCCAGCGTTTATTGATTTCGTTCGCTATTTCGTTTTCGTGGAGCGAATCGTTATTGCGATCGACCTCTTTAACGCGGCGTATATGAGCGGTTGCAATTACGTTTGGTTGCATATTTCTAATCGCTTCGTTTCTGACCTTGTGGAGCGTCGCTAAATTGGCTTCGTCCATTCCCGTATAGTCCTTGCCGCTGACTTGATAGACGGCGGCTAAATGCCCGTTTTTCAAGACGAGCGTTTCGCCGCCTTTTAATCCAACGACGGGCAATAGGTCTTCGACATAGGTAAACTTTGGTAAAGGCTTCCACCATTTAAGCGACATAGCGATCGTTTCCTTCTAAGGCTTTGAGATGTCTTATCTTTGTCGCAATAATTAGTATTGCGTCGGGATCGGTTAATGAAATTATTTTCATAACGATCCACAATATGCAGAACAGCGAAACGCAAACGATTAAAGCTACAAACTGATCGATCGCGAACGCTAGGATAGGGTAGGGAACCGTCGCCAAAAGGACGGAACATATTAAGGCGATACGCGGCACGCCGAGAATCGTCATAGGTCTTGCGGTCATTGCGTATAGGGTGTGCTTCATTTTAATTCGTTCCTACAAGCCAACTAGCAAGCGTACTCGCAAGACCGAATACAACGCCGCCAACGGCTATTCTTAGCGCCGTAGCGCGGTTGAACAAACCAAGAACAGCGCCAAGAGCGGCGACCATTATTGATAATGTTAAGACGGCAACGCCAATCGAAACTAAACCCGTATTAAACGAGCTAACCTTTGTTTGCGCTTGCGAAAAAAGCGCGTCGTTGGCTATTAGCGGAAGCGCTAATAGCAGACCAAGAATTTTTTTCATTACGAAACTCCTTTTAATTCGACGATCTCGCTTTTTGGGATCGCGTTAGCGCGGTCGCTCTTAGAGCGCTCGTTAGCTTCCATCATTACTTCGTTCAGCTCGCCTATATCAATTACGAGCGAACCAAAAGCCTTTTGTTTCTTGGAACAATCGCAAGGCATTAAATTGTCTATCTCGCAAGCGCAAGTATTCCCTCGCTTCTCGCAGGATAATCCGCTATACCCGCGTTCAAGTAGCCAATCTTCGACTATCGCTTTAACGTTCATTTTTGCTCCTTTCTTTTCTTGGTTTAAAGCCGCTAATCACGACGTATCCTTTAACGCTTTTTCAAGCGTTTCAGAGCTAACAGCTATTCCTAAACCCGCGAAATAGGCAACGTAAACGCCTTCTTTTTCACTGAATTCAATTTCGCCGTCAAACGAGCGGGTTACGCCGCCGATTTCCGTTTTCGCGCCCGTAAGATACTTTTTAAGAGCGCGGTTCGTCTTTTCAACGGCGAAGGCGTGGCGGTATTCTTCTATGCCGTCGAGTTCGTTGTTGGCTAATAATTTTTTGATTTTTGCCTTGTAGGCTGGTTTGTTTTGGACGCTTGGATTTTGATCAACAATGAAATCGACAAAAGCCTCGTCGATCGGCGATTTTTCGCTTTGCGTAGCGGCAGGGCAGGGCGGTTTAATCGCCGTCGCTTCGGCTTTTGGCTCTTGTAATGGAGCGGCTTTGTCGATCGGCGTAGCGCTTTGCGCGGGCGCGCCGATCGGCGCAACGTCTTGCGCGATCGGCGTAGCGCTTTGCATTTCAAGAGTTAGGTTTTTGATTCGATCGAGGATCGCAAGCATTTCATTGGGCGAAGCCTTTAACAAGGCTTGTTTGAGATGATCGATCTCGTCTTTAATGACGTTAGCTTTGTTGTTTTGCGCGTTTTTAGGAGGGTATCGCTCTCCAAGCTCGATCCTGTATTTTTCGCGTTGCCACGTAGTGTCGACCGTATATATGTGAGTGATTTTCAGTCCATTTTTAACGTCGCGCCTCGATAAAACGCCTATTTTCACGAGATCGGATTTTATGTTTCTAACCGATCCTTGTTCAAGGTCTGTGTGCCAAGCGATTCGCTCGTTCGAGGGAAAGGCTCTTCCGTATTCGCCGCCGCACTCTAATAGGTATTCAACAACCTTTAGTTGACCGCCCGTTAAATAGCGGCGGAATTGGGGATAGACCAGATACGGATCGGTTGGAGATCTTTTGATCCACAGTTCTTCGGTAATTTGTGGTTGGTCGATCATTTTGACGCTCCGCAAACTGCAAAATCGCGCGTTTTTGGGGTAATTATTAACAATAATTTGCGCGGTTTTTTGTCAATAACGCAAATCAATTCTTTGCACGAAAATGCGGATAATTTCTTAAAATTTTTGGATAATGACAAAAAATCAAGCGCGGACGGAACGGACGGATTTTTTGCGCGAGCTGAGGAAGAACCAAACTTCCTTGAAATCGGCGCTAAACCGCAAACCAAACGCATTATTGCGTTGGTTAACATAATTGTCATTCTCTTGAAAATTGGGCGGCGAAAGGGCGCGGCTATGTCGCTTTTAAGAATAGCGAAGGTTGAAAATGTTTAGCGCGAATACTTTTCAAACGCCGAATTTTTTAATCGACGATCTATTAACAAAAATCAGCGGAAACGCATTAAAGATTTTGTTAATAATTATCCGCAAAACGCGCTCTTTCAGCGGTAATAAAATATCTTTATCGTTAAGCGATTTGCAATCGGCGGCGGCGATTTCGCGCAACACCGCTCTAGCCTCGATACGCGAGCTTGAAGCGCTAGAGCTTATCAGCGTCGATCGCGCCGATCGTAAAATCAGCCGCTACGCCCTGCCCTCTTCTCGTTTTGGCGAGCTTTTGACTAGTTCAAAAATTGAACCAACTAGTTCAAAAAATGCGCCAGATCGCAAAACTAGTGCAAAAATTGAACCAACTAGTTCAAAAATTGCGCTAGTTAGCGCTAGTTCAAAAAATGAACCAGAACGCAAAACTAGTGCAAAAATTGCACCAGCAACGCCCGCGAGCGCCCGCGCGCGTAAGATCGACGAAGAAGAGAATGAAGAAGAGAAGAAGGATTTCGAGCGATTTTTGCGCGAAACCGTAGAGATTACGCCGAATATCCGATCGCCGCGCCGCTACGCGGCAAAAATGCGCGTGAAATACGCGCAAAACGACCAATATACGCTGGCGCTTTTCAAGGAATGGAAAAATGAACGCCGCAAAAAAAGCCGCGAGTTTCAGGAGTTCAAAAGCCGCTGGATCGGACGCAAATTGACAACGCCGAAAACGGGCGATAAACTCCTTGCGATCGCGGATATAAAAATCGACTACGACGCGAGCGAAACGTCGGTTATTCTCGAAAACAATATAACTCTTGTAATAAGATCCGTCGATCTCGACAAAGCGGCGGAAACGCTTGTATACGAATGCCAGCCGAGCCTAATCGCCGCCGAAGGAATGAAAAAAGTCGGCGTTAGAAACAGGTTTTCGGAGCAATAGGAAGCGCGGGTTAAATACGCCCCGCGCTTACAAGAAAGCGCAATCGTTCGCCTTCGATACGCGCCGATCGAAATACAGAGAGCCATAAAAAGCGCTTCGCGCCGAGAGAAAAGCCGAAAATCGAGGGACTGCGAAAGCGCCCGTATACCGAGAAACTCCGAAAAAATCGGGGATAAGCGACCAAAAGCGCTTTGAAAAATATTCGGAAAAAATAGCGGAAAGCTTGACAAATATTTGAATATATGCTATAATATAATTATATTAGGAGGATAAAAATGAGTACGACGGCGCAAAAAAGCTATTCGCTAGAAACGGATATTATCGACGGAATACGCGAGATAGCCGATCGGCTTGGAAAAAAGCAAAGTCAAATTATAAAAGAGGCGTTCGCGCTGTATGTGAGAACGCTTGAAAGCGATGATGATGACGATCGCTACGAGATAAACGCCGATTTTGCGCGAAAGTGCAAAGAGAGCGTAGAAGCTTTCGAGAGCGGAAAAGCTAAAGTTTGGACGCAGGCGCAAATAGAAGCGCTTTATAATGTTTAAGTTGCCGCCAGAACCGCCGCTTGATCTATATTGGCACGACGACGCGGGTGAAGATATTGCGCAATTAAACGAGAGCGCAAGAAGACGAATTATCAAGGCTTTACGCAAATATGTAGAGGTTGGAACGCCTCGTCCGAAACCTTTAACTGGCGAATTGGCGGGCTTTTGGAAAATTAGGATCGGCGATTACAGAGCGATTGTAAAATTTTACGATCAGATCAATAATCTGCCAAAAAAAGTTCGGGAGCTAATCGGCGACAATAAAAAATTTGTTTTTGTTTCTGCGATCGGACATCGTAGCGAGATCTACAAGAATCGAAAATAAAAAGCCGCTTGTTGACGCAAGCGGCTAAACTAGAAAAAAAGGAGTTCAGAAGTTGTGCGAAAAACCTTTGTTTCTTGCGAGTATTTTACCGCAAGTAACCTTAAACGAAACTGACAACATAATTGTCATTCTCTTGAAAATTGGGCGGCGAGAGGGCGCGGCTATGTCGCTTTTAAGTAAAGTTTGGTTTATCCTTAACTCAACCAGATTTTTGTGTTGTTGGAATTGTCAATTAACCTCTATTTTCGTCGTTTGATCTTGATTTTTAAGGATTAAGAAAGATTAAGATAGTATTATCACTAAATAAGATAGTATTATCACTAAAAAGGAGCTAACAGTGTCCCTAGTAACAGTCGATAGCATTAGCTTTTCGTTGCCGCGCGGAACGAAAGCTATTTTGACAAAAAGGGCGGCTGAACTCGGCAAAAAGAAAAGTCAAATGGTAGTCGAAGCGTTGCAAGACTATTTCGACGGGTTTGACGCTGATAACGAAATACTAGCGTTTGAAAGCGGTAAATATGACGGCATGCTGACGAGCTTTGACGAAGCGCGAAAGCTCGTGAATGCCGCTTGAAATCAAGTTTGTTCCTGAAGCTATTAAACAGCTAAAAAGTTGAACAAATGCGACGGAAACGAAATTCTTGATGGTTTGGCACGGTTCGCGTCGGAACGAACGCCGCGAGCAAAGCCTTTGAGAAGGAGCTTGAAAGGTAGTTTTAGGTTAAGATTCACGGATTGGCGCGTAATCGTCAAAATCTACGAGGATCAAAATTTGCTCTTAGTTGTCAAAATCGGCAATCGAAAAGATATTTATTAGCGTTTGATCGCGATTAGGAAGTAAGCCTCGAATCTCGCAAATTCGAGGTTTATAATACGAAAGGAAAAACGCATTACAAAATTTTACCTTACGCGCTAAAACGAAACTTTTGCCCCAAAAACGCTCTGATGAATGTTAAACAATTGTCATTCTCTTGAAAATTGGGCGGCGAGAGGGCGGCGGCGCATAAAACCATTAAACGGCAACGCCACCAAAACCCTTGTTTTATTAGCGGCGAATTTGAGTTGGAAAACGCGGCTAAACGTTTAATTACTCGTTGATTGTTCATTGTTGCGATCATTGGCGGTTTTGGAGCGTTCGCGTCGTTTGAGCGCCTCGTTTGAAGGCGACGCGGAATCGGAAAAAACGAAACGCCCGTATAAGACGCAACCTTTAGCTCCAGGATCGCAAGGCTTCTTTAACAACTCGCATTTTTCGTTTCTATAATGCAAACAAGAAAACGACAAATCAACCCTTTATTTACAATGCCATTTTTCGCAACCAAAACCGTTTGTCGGTTGCGATTTTACGCATTATTTTCCTATTCGTTTGCGCGCGTTCGGATCTAGATACTTTTTACGGATTCGTATATTTTTCGGCGTAATTTCTACGATCTCGTCGTCGTCGATCCACTCTAAGGCGCTTTCTAGCGTATGTTCTTTTGGCGGGATAAGTTTGATAGAGTCGTCCGAACCTGAAGCGCGCATATTTGTTAATTGCTTGCCTTTGATAGGGTTAACGTCTAAATCGTTGGAGCGCGAATGTTCTCCTATGATCATTCCTACATAGACTTTATCCTGCGGTTTGATAAATATAACTCCGCGATCTTGCAGATTGAAAATACTATAGGCTACCGCTTCGCCCTTTTCCATAGAAATTAACGCGCCGTTACCCCTACTTTCAACCGCTCCCGTAATAGGGCGATAATCCAAAAACGAGTGATTCAGAACGCCCTCCCCTTTCGTGTCGGTTAAAAATTGGGTTCTTAATCCTATTAGTCCTCGCGCCGGGATTTCAAACTCCATTCGCGTATACCCCGAACCCATCGGGATCATCGCTTTCATCTCCGCTTTACGTTTGCCAAGTTTTTCTATAACTACGCCTGAAAAAGTTTCGGGAACGTCGACAACTAAATGTTCGAAAGGTTCTAATTTTCTGCCCTCTTCTTCTTTGACGATCACCTCTGGTCTGCCGATCGAAAATTCAAATCCTTCGCGCCGCATACTCTCAGCCAAGACCGTGATCTGTAACTCTCCGCGTCCCGAAACTTTAAATTTGCCCTCCCCTTCCTCTTGCATTTTCATAGCGATATTTGTCTGCATCTCTTTTTCTAACCGATCGCGAATTTTATTTGAAGTTACGTGTTTTCCTTCAGTCCCCGCAAGCGGCGAATCATTAACGGAAAAAAGCACGGATAAAGTCGGTTCCTCTATATGTAGCGGATCGAGCGGCATAGGATTAGCTGGATCGACGAGACTATCGCCTACGTCGATCGTTTCAAAACCGGCGATCGCCACAATATCGCCCGCCCCCGCCTCGTCGATCTCCATTCTAGTTAGCCCGTGAAATCCGATCAGTTTCGTTATGCGTCCGCTTATCTTTTCGCCGTCGCTTTTTACTAGCGTTAGCGTTTGATTTTTACGAAGTTTTCCATTAAAAATACGAGCCACTCCGATCTTGCCGACATAGTTATCGTAATCTAGCGTAAAAACCTGCGCTTGTATATGGTTTGATTCGTCGCCGCTTGGCGCGGGAACCTCGTATAAAATCGCTTCAAAAAGCGGCGAAAGATCTTTATTTTCATCGCTAAGTTTTGTTTTAGCAAAACCATTAACTCCAGAGGCGTAAATGATCGGAAAGTCTAATTGCCGTTCGCTCGCGTCCATTTGCACAAGCAGATCGAAAACTTCGTTTACAACCCGATCGGGTTCGGCCGCCGGTTTATCAATCTTATTTACGATCACAATCGGACGTAAACCAAAGCCAATCGCCTTTTTAACGACAAAGCGCGTTTGCGGCATAACGCCTTCTTGAGCGTCGACTAGCAGTAACACGCCATCGACCATTTTCAATACGCGCTCCACCTCGCCGCCAAAATCGGCGTGTCCGGGCGTGTCAATAATATTGATCTTGTGATCTTTGTAACGAATCGCCGTATTTTTGGAAAGAATCGTAATGCCTCTTTCTTTTTCTTGCGCGTTTGAGTCCATCGCGCAGGTTTCAACCTGTTCGTGCGCGGCGAAAGTTCCCGACTGGCGCAAAAGCCCGTCGACCATTGTCGTTTTGCCGTGATCGACATGCGCGATCACGGCGATATTTCGGATATTCACTTTGTTTCCCTTTGATAATCGCTCGGATTTAAGAGGCGAAAAAAATCGCGCAATTATAGCCAATCCGTTATAAGCGCCTTGAAAACGGCGTTGCGGAAATTAAGTTTGTTTGAAGTCGCCAAGCGGCGATCTTGATTACGCCGCTTTTTATTGAACGAGTTATTTTATCCTATAAGAAACGACAAATTCTATACGGGCTTTTTTTGTCGTCGCTCCCTCTTCCCCTGAGTCATAATAATCCGGTTGGCTAACGTAAGCGCTGTCAATCCCGTCAAGTTTTACCTCCGAAGCCTTAGCAAACGTTTCGGCTTGCTCGCGCGCGTAGGCGTATAACTCCTCGATAATTTCAGGCTTAACGCTCTCGCCGACGGCAAGATCGACTTTTTTTGAGAACGAAACGGAGAAATTAGAGTAACGCGAAGCGGCGGGTTCGCCGGCAAGCCAACTACTCAAATTCAATATAACTCCGAAGATCGCCATTCCGATCGCGAATGAAACGCCTAAAATGATCGCGCTTTTGCTTTGCATTGCGCCTCCTTCTTTGTCAAATTTCGGCTTATCTTAGCAAAACCGCCCTTGATCGCCTCCAAAGCGCCGATCGCAAAGGATCAAACCGGCAAAACCCGAACGCGAGCGTCTAGTTTTTCTTTCAAAACGCCGTCGATCGCGTAGAGCGTCCCCGTCGATCCCGTCGCGCAACCAGAACACGCGCCAAGATAGCGAATATATATATCTATATGCTCGCCGTCCTCTTTAATATCTAAGAGTTCAAGATTGCCGCCGTCCATCATCAACATCGGGCGAATGTTGCGATCAAGCGCGTTTTCCACCGCTCTGATCTTTTGAACCAAGCTCATCGAAGCGAAATCTTTAGCCGAGTTAGCGTCTAAAATCCGTTCGCGCTCAATCTCCGCAAGCGTTTCGCGCAAAATATCGACAAGGTAAAAATGGCGCGACTCGTGTCCGCCCGGTCGAACGCAGCTTTTGCAAAACGCGCCCGCTTTCGTGTAGGCGGTAATCTCCTCTACGGTCGTTAAGCCGTTTAATCGGATCACCTCTTTGATCGTCGAAAGCGTAACGCGGGCGCATTCGCAAACCATATCCGTATCTTCGTATTGGCTCATATCGACGCCGTTATAGATCGCGGCGGCGCGTTTGATCACATCGTAAGCCATTACGGAGCAGTGCATCTTTTGCGGCGGGACGGCGGGAACGTCTGGCGCGTCGCGCAAGGCAAACTCGACGTCGATATTGGTGATCTTAACCGCCTCGCTTACGGTTTTACCCAAGCAGAGTTCCGCCATCATATCGCTAGAAGCGATCGCCGTTCCGCAACCGAAACTTTTGAACCTCGCCTCTTTGATTACGCCCTCAGGGCTTACCGCCCAATAAAGCCGCACCGCGTCGCCGCAACTTTCGGCGCCAAAATCGGCTACGATTAGCTTCGCGCCGAGTTTTTTTGCTTCATCTTCGGTAATCTCGCCGCGATGGATCGGCGCGTCCATTCTTTGCGCCACCTTGTTGGAATACTCCTCCCACAACGCTCCGCCAATTAAATTATCTTTTGACATTGTCTATCCTTTATTTGTCGTAGGTTATAGAGATCGCTCTTAAACGTTCGATCGCGCTTTGTATCGTCTCGATCGCGTAGTCGATCTCCTTTTCAGTCGTAAATCTCGACAGGCTAAGGCGAAGCGCCGTATGCGCAAGCTCTTTATCCGCGCCGATCGCCGTTAGGATCGGATTGGCTTCTAAATCTTCGCTGGCACAGGCGCTTCCCGTGCTTGCCGCTACCCCGTTTTTATTCAAGTCCCATATCATCGATTCGCCCTCCACGCCGCGAACGGACGCCAAAATTGTATTTGGAACGCGCCTATTGCGATCGCCTACGACAAAAACGTCTTTGATCCTTAAAAGAGCGTCTTCAAGTTTGTCTTTTAACCGCCGCACCTCGCTTAACTCGTAATCGAGCGCCGCGTCCGCCAGCTCTATCGCCTCGCCCATTCCTATCATAAGCGGCGCGTTAAGCGTCCCCGCGCGAAGCCCGCCCATCTGCTCGCCGCCGTAGATCAGACGCAATTTCGGCGCGTCCGATTTGATATAAAGAGCGCCGATTCCTTTCGGAGCGTGGAACTTATGCCCGCTAAAGGTTAGATAATCCGCGCCAACCTCTCTAACGTCGACTTTGACCTTGCCGATCGCCTGCGCCGCGTCGGTATGAAAAAGCGCGCCTTTTGAATGCGCGATTTCAGCGATCTCTTTGATTGGAAAAAGCATACCCGTTTCGTTGTTCGCCCACATCGCGCTGACTAGAGCGGTTTTGTCGCTTACCGCCTCTTTGATCCGATCCAAATCGACCACGCCCTGATCATTGACGCTCAAATAGGTTACTTTAACGCCTAGCGATTCCAAAAAATGGCATGGCGCGCGCATAGAGGGGTGTTCTACGCTCGTCGTCACAATGTGATCTTTCGCGCTATGGCGTATAACCTCGTTATAGATTCCCTGCAAAACGGTGTTGTTTCCTTCGCTGGCGCAACTATTAACGATTATATCGTCTTGATCGCCCGCGTTAATACCGGCGTAAAGCTGATCTAAAGCGCGTTTTAACGTAGCCCTAAGCTCCATTCCAAATTGATGAAGGCTGTTGGGATTGCCGTATTTTTCAGTCCAATACGGTTCCATCGCCTCTTTGACCTTTGGATCGACCATTGTCGTCGCGTTGTTGTCCAAATATACTCTTAGCATAGCGTTCCTTGCAATAAAAATGAAATAATACACTAAATCAGACAAAATTAGTGTGATTTTTTCAGCGCCCCGCGTATTTTACGATTTAATGCTAAGATCGCCCGAAAAAAGAGAGCCGTAAAAATGAGCGAACATCAAGTCCTTGCCCTGAAATACCGCCCGCGCTCTTTCAAGGAGCTAATCGGACAAGAAGCCGTAAGCCAAACGCTTTCGCTTGCCCTCGATAGCGGCAAGTTAAGCCACGCCTATCTCTTTTCTGGTTTGCGCGGAAGCGGCAAAACCTCTAGCGCTAGAATTTTCGCCAAATCGCTCTTGTGCGAAAAGGGCGTAAGCTCATCGCCGTGCGACATCTGCGACGCTTGTATTCAGGCGAACGAAGGGCGGCATATCGATATTATAGAGATGGATGCGGCGAGCAACACGGGCGTGGACGACGTGCGCGATCTCATAGAGCAGACAAAATACGCGCCGTCGATCGGGCGATTTAAGATATTTATTATCGACGAGGTTCATATGCTCTCCAAAGGCGCGTTCAACGCTTTTTTGAAGACGCTTGAAGAGCCTCCAAGCTATATCAAGTTTATGCTCGCCACGACCGATCCGATGAAAGTTCCTGCGACGATTCTATCGCGATCGCAACATTTTCGCTTCAAAAAGATCGCTTACGACGCGGTTTTGGCGCATATCAAACATATTATGGCGCAGGAGGGGATCCCCTGCGACGACGAACGCGCTTTGGAGATCGTCGCGCGTAGCGGAGGCGGCAGTATGCGCGACACGCTAACGCTTATGGAACAGGCGATCGCCTACGGCAAAGGACGGCTGGAGTTAAACGCGACTGTAGAGATGTTGGGCGTTTTAGACCCCGAACGAATCGAAGCGTTTTTCGCGCGGATTTTTGAGCGCGATAACGACGGCGCGATCGCCTTTGTGAAAGAAAGCGAATCTGGCGATTGCGAAATGGTCGTTAGCGAGCTGATCGGATTTCTAAAAGAAAAGCTGTTCAAACCGCAAGGGCATTTTAACGCGAACGTGATCGAACGGTTTTTTAAGATCGCGGCGGAAACTAGATCGCTTTTGCATTATGGCGCCGACGGCGGTTTCGCGCTTGGTTTAATGGCGCTAAAGATGATCGAAGCTTTGCGCCCCGAATCCGTAGCGGAATCGATCGAGCGGATCGAAAACGAGTTGGCGCAAGAACCGCTGAATGTTCCCGCAATTACGATCGCGCCCGCGTCGCCGCCAAAAGATACGAAAAAAGCGCCGTTTTCAGAAAACGCGCTGATCAAAGAGTTGCTGCGCCGTTTATACGATCGTAGCGCCGAGTTGGGAGCGGCGTATAACGAAGCGGTTAAGTTTATCGCTTTTGAAAGCGGCGAATTTCGCGCCGTTTTTACCGAAAGCGGCGAGGCGATCGAGCGTTTAAGGAGAGATTACAAAATCTTTTCTACGATCCTGCGCGAAGTTTTTGGCGCGGATACTAAAATCGTCAAAATTGCGCCTGAAACCAAGAGCGTCGAAGCCGCTTCGCAACCGCCTAAAGAGAGCAAAACGGACGCTAAGACCGACGCGCCCAAAGATTCAATCTCGGCAAAAGCGGCGATCCAAAACGACCCGCAAATCCAAAAAGCGATCGAGATATTTCAACCAGAAAAGATAGTCGTCCATGAAAAGCCATAAATGAGAGTAGCGTATAACGAACTCGTTTTTTAATTCAAATCGACATATCCTTAAAACTCCCTTTAACATGGCAAAACCGCCGTGTTCCGTCATTCCCGCGACTTTAGCGTAGCTCCGCATTTCTCCGCAATAACGCCGCCAAAAGCTTTGGCTTTGCTTCGCGGGGCGTCCATCGCGGAGGAAAGCGGGAATCCAAAAGGATCAAACGGAATGCCGAAAACTTGCGCATTTTCAGCAAATCCGCCGTGTTTCGTCATTCCCGCGCGGAGCGATAGCTTCCGAAGGAAGCGTAATCGCGGAGGAAGGCGGGAATCCAAATTAAAAAACCTACGGACGGCGATCGCCTTCGAACATTCGTGCATCTTGAATACGCACGGCTACGCCGTGTTTGGATTCCCGCCTTCCTCCGCGATTACGCTTCCTTCGGAAGCTATCGCTCCGTCGCGGGAATGACGGCATTTGCTAGTTTTAACTCGTTGAAGTCGGCTTTGGAATGCGACAATCCTTTTGCGCCGCCCCGCAAAGACAGGCGCAACCTTGCTAAAGCATAATTTTTTGCCGTTTCGCAAACAACAAGAACAAAGCAAACGCTACGCGATCGGCAAAACCTCCGTCAAGATCGCCGATCGGCGTTTTGCTTGCGCCGCCGATCTCGGCGCTCGATCAAGCGCCGCAATTAATCAAAAACCGCTTTTTCAAGCGTTTTTTGATTGTTGTTTAACCATTTCAAGCGTTTTTCAACTATTTTTCACAGCTTGCAATAATTTAAGTCAAAAACAAGAATGGATAATAAGCTAAGAGATGATATAACTTCAGCCAGTTCACGTTTTTCGCGAACAATCCACAATAAAGGACTAGCGATGAGTTCGCTTGGTTTGCCCGCCTTGCCAAAGGCTTCAGTTTGGTTGAAACAATTCAACCTATCAAAGACTTCAGCTTTATTTAAGTTTGGAAGTCCTCTCTCTCTCTCTCTCTCTCTCTCTCTTGCAGAGATCGATTGTCCCTTTCCTGCTTTTCCCAACCCGTTTCTTTCCAATTCATTGCCAAAGCGCTAATTAGCCTTTTCCTCGTCTTTGGTCTGCTTGGTTGCAACGAAAGCGACGATTCTGAAGACGGCGGCGGTTCAAACACTCCTATAACCTACACAGTTTCTTTTTACGAACTCTTTGATTTGCATTTGGCAAAAAGAGTTAGCGTGGAGCCGAATACCGCAATAGAGTTAATCGCTGGTTCAAAAACTACGTGGTATAAAGGCGGTAGCGATACGCCTCTTAGCGGTGAATATAACGTTACGGGCAATATCAACTTTTATGGAGTAAAAGACGTAATAGAGATTAGCGATCAGGCGGGATTAGCGTCGATCGCTTGCGGCGGTTCAAAGCGTTATATCTTGATAAACGATATAGCTTTATCGGGAAATTGGACGCCTCTTTGTTCGGCGGTTGGCGGAGGTTATTTCAACGGACTGCTACAGGGCGACTTTCATAAGATAACGGGGCTAAACGTCGTTTGGAACGCGGATCGCGGACCTTCAGGGTTATTTGGTTGGCTCGATTATCCCGCCCAAATACACAATCTTGGGGTTATAGGCGCTCATGTAGAGGGCGCATATAACGTAGGTATTATTGCCGGAACTATTTTTGACGACGCGGGGTATACTATGGGGGTTTCTCTAACAAACTCTTATGCTACAGGAACCGTCATCGCCACTCCTCCCGGAAAACATGATAATGAAAGTACCTACGCAGGCGGCATTGTCGGCGTCAAGCAGTTTTTGTGCGGCGCTATAAAAGGCGTTTACTTTAACGGAAGCGTAAAAGCCTCTGGCAGAGGTAGCGGTATAGGTAGCGCCGGCGGTATCGCTGGAAGCGGCCACGCTACGGATAGTTATTCCGCAGGTTCTGTGGTTGGTGATTACGCGGGCGGTATTGCGGGTTATGGGAGCGCTAATAGATGTTACTCTACGGCGAACGTTAACGGAATAGGCATTGCTGGCGGTATAGTAGCGCAAGGCAGAAGTTCCGAGTATAATGTAGATAGAGACGTCGCTATCAACCAAGCGATTTCAGGCGCGACAGTCGGTCGCATAGCGGGCAAAGATGCAATTCCATGCGACCGTTGGAATTGCGCAAACACATTAGTTCCAAATATCGCTTTGGATAGCTTGGTTCCCGTCGGTAGTATCGGTTCTACAAGCTTAGCGGGCGAAAACAAAACGCAAGAAGAGTTAAAACAACAAAAGACCTACGAGGATATAGGTTGGAAGTTTGGCGCTAATAACGACAATCCTTGGAATATCGACGAAGGCTCTAGTTACCCTTACCTATATTGGCAGAAGTAAATAGTCGCGATGCGACTTTGCGCTATCTTGATCTTGCAGTTGGCGAGATTAACGATTTAGAGCGGATAGAAATAGTATCTGCCTTGTTGTCCGCCGCTTCGCGCAGAAGTGGCTAAATGCGGCGAAGCTGTTGCGTTAAAGGCGGATTTAGGAGCGCGCTAGGCGAAAAAAGAGGGCGGCTTTATTTGACGATTTGGATCGATTTATCGCGGATAACCTGCCGCTATCCCCGTCGCTAAGTTTTTATAGAAAGGTTCTGTCCAAAGCAGATCTTGTATGTTTCGCGCCCCGTCAAACCCTCTCTCTAAAATTTGACGGTTTGCGAATATAGAACGCGGCAGGGGATAGTTGCCAAGCGCTCGGTCTTTTGACCTTGCGATTAGAAGTTTAGCGCCTTCGCGTCTGGAAAAGTTTGATCGCCGTTAAAACCGCGTTAAAAGGGATTTAACGTTATCTTTTCGTGATGCAGTAGCCACGCTTTTTTGCTTGCGCCCCAGCCGTATGCGCCGATCCCGCCGCTTTTATGAACGACGCGGTGGCATGGAATGGCGATCGCAAACTTATTGTTTGCCATCGCGCTTGCGGCGGCGCGAAAGGCTTTTGCCCTGCCCGCGAGCGCCGCTAATTCGCCGTAGGTTAAACGCGCTCCGTAATTTGTGGCGAGCAAGGTCTTCAAGACGGTTTTATAAAATGGTTGCGGCGGAAAATCAAAAGGTAACGCGGAAAAATCGGGCGCTTCGCCGCGAAAGTAGCTATCCAATAGATCAAGCGTTTTCGTTACGATCGCCTTAGCGCCCTTTTCGCCGTTTGGCGCGCTAAACCCGATCGACAAAAGCCGCTTTTCGTCGGCTAAAACAAATATCTCTCCGATTGGCGTTTGCAAAGAATCGTAGAA
>JAISRI010000198.1 GCA_031273735.1 Helicobacteraceae bacterium | reverse complement strand
GACGCGCCTCGATCGTGTATTTTGTCGCCCTGTTACCCATTTTTATCCCTAATCTAAAGTATTTTAATCAGCTTAATTGACATTATACGCGCTTAAAGATTAAACAACGGGGCATAAGATGCGCTATTCAAAAAACCGTCTTTAACTTTGCGCTTATCCGTAACGCTTCGGAGCAGGCGCTACGCGGAGGAAAGCGGGAATCCAAATTAAAAACCTACGAACAACGATCCTCTTCGATTACGCCTTAAACCTTCGTCCTCCATCATTCCTGTGCGCGGCGATTTTATTAAAGATCGGCGCATTTTGAAAACTATCTTTTAAAAGCGAACGCATTGGGTTTTTTAATTTAAATCTCCGCCTAACGCGGACGTTGCCGATTATTTTGCTTTTATATGTAAGTTCTACCGCCAAGCTTGCAAAGCGGGCATTTTGAATAAATCGTTGGCTATAATCGGAAAAAACCTTTTGGGGAACAAAGGCGTGAATTACAAAACCAAACTCAATCTATGCGGGCTAAAGGCTACGCCGCAAAGGTTAACGCTTATGAGCGAGCTGTCCAAGCGCGGACATCTGACGATCGAGGCGATCTATCAGACGCTTAAAGTTTTGCAACCAATGCTCTCGCTTTCGACCGTCTATAACAACCTCGCGGCGCTGACGGAGCGCGGGCTTGTTAGAGAACTGGCGATCGCGGGGGAGCGCCAAGTTTTTGAGTTGGCGCAAAAAGAACATGCGCATTTGATCTGCCGCAAGTGCGGCGAGATTTTAGACATAGACGCCGATTACGCGGCGATCAGAAGGGCGTTAAACCTTCCAAGTGGCGCCAAACTCGAAGAGGGCGATCTGATCTTTAACGGCGTTTGTCCGAATTGCTCGACAAAAAAAAAGAGCAAGTCGCAGAATGTCAATGTCGCCTGAAGCCTACCGAGAGGCGGTAAAAACGTTGGCGCGGTGGGCAAGCGCCTACTACGTTTTCGACGCGCCCGACGCGACCGACAGCGATTACGACGCGCTTTACCGCGAAGTTTTAGCCTACGAGGCGGAGCGTCCAAACGAGATTTCTCCATTTTCGCCCACGCAACGAGTCGGCGACGCGCTTTTGGAGGGTTTTGAAAAAGCGGCGCACCTTGAGCGAATGTGGTCGCTAGAGGATCTTTTTGATAGCGGCGAGCTTAACGCTTGGATTAAACGGGTCGTAAAACTCGCCGAAACCGACGATCTAAGTTTCGTTTGCGAACCGAAGTTTGACGGCGCGAGCCTTTCGCTGGTTTATGACGACGGCGTTTTGATTCGCGCCGTAACGCGGGGTAACGGGATCGAGGGCGAAAACGTCTTTAACAACGCAAAGGCGATTCGAACCGCTCCGCTTTCGATCGAGCATAAAAAGCTAATCGAGATTCGCGGCGAGGTCGTGATCTACAAGAGCGAGTTTGAGCGGATCAACCGCGATCGCGCCGAAAACGGCGAAACGCTTTTTGCAAATCCGCGCAACGCGGCAAGTGGAAGTCTGCGGCAACTTGATCCAAAAATAGTCTCCGAGCGCAACCTTGTTTTTCTCGCGTGGGGGATCGGACGCGGCGCGTTAGGCGCAAAGAGCGGCTTCGAGGAGATGGGGATAATAGAATCTTTTGGATTTCGCCCGATACCTATGCGGCGCATTTGCAAATCGGTAGGCGACATAGAAGCGGCGTATCAAGATATGCAAAAAAATCGTAATAGTTTAGAGATGGCGCTTGATGGAATGGCGATAAAAATTAACGATCTATCCATACGCGATCGACTTGGTTGGACGATCAAAGCGCCGCGTTGGGCGGCGGCATATAAGTTTCCAGCGATCGAAAAGAAAACGCGGTTAATAAGCGTCGATTGGCAGGTAGGGCGGACGGGCGCGTTAACGCCTGTGGGCGGCGTGGAAGCGGTCAATATAGAAGGCGCGACGATCGAACGGGTAACTTTACATAATTTTGACGAAATTACGCGCCTCGATCTGCGTTTAGGAGACTCGATCGCGCTAATTAGAAGCGGCGACGTTATTCCAAAAGTTACGTCGGTATTTTCCAGCGTTAGAAACGGGAACGAAAAGCCGATCGAAAAGCCCGCCGTTTGCCCTTCGTGCGGCGCTAAACTTTTTGAGGACGGAGCGATTTTAAGATGTCAAAATCTCGATTGCGAAGCGCGGATATTAAATTGTCTGATCCACTTCGCCTCAAAGCGATCGATGAATATCGAAGGGCTTGGAAAAGAGATTATTTTGGCGCTATACAAGGCGCAAAAGATTCGCAAGATCGAAGATATTTACGCGATAAACGAAGAGAGTTTTCTTAATCTTGAAGGTTTTAAGGAGCGCAGAGTTTCGCTTTTACTAAACGCGATCGAAAATAGCAAAAAAAGCGAATTGTGGCGGTTTATACACGCGCTTGGAATCGAGCATATCGGCGAGGCGGCGGCAAAAAAGTTAGCGAAAGTTTTTGGAGAAGAGTGGGATAGAAAAACCATTGAAGACTATGCGGCGATCGACGGTTTTGGCGTAGAGATGAGCGCGTCGCTCGCGGAGTTTTTGGATATTAACCGCGATCGGATCGACGCTTTGAAAGCGGTTATAAAACCGAATTCGCCTAAGATTGAAACGATCAAAGATTCGCGTTTTAGCGAAAAAACTGTCGTTATTACGGGAAGTTTTCCGATCCCGCGAGAAACGATTAAAGAAAAACTAGAAGAACGCGGCGCAAAAGTAAGCGCGAGCGTTTCTAAAAAAACCGATTTCGTATTAGCGGGCGAAAGCGCGGGAAGCAAACTGCAAAAAGCCGAAGAGTTTGGCGCGACTATTTTGCTTTGGGAAGAGTTTAACGCGGAATTGGGATTATGATTAGAGCGTTTATTTTTTTTGCGTTTTTGGCGCTTTCTTCGTTTGGCGCTTTGAAGGACGACTATCTAAACGATCGCAATATATGGATCGCCACATATAAAAACCATATCGAATATGAATCGTTAAGAACGCGAATCGACGATCTAAATAAAAAAATCGCGCGCGCTTCGCTTAAAGGGGCGAGAGAATTAAACGACGAATTAGCTCTTTTAGAAGCGCAATTGATCTCTTATGAATCTCTGCCGAAAAACTTTCCAGATTTGCTTAATTTTCCTATGCCGCAGGTAGAAAAAATACGCCTTAATTTGATCAGTTATATCGCGCAAACCTATCAAAGAGAGCTTGAGCGTTCAAACGCGCACTTTAAGTCTCTTGAAAAAGAGTATATTTTGGCGATCGCCTACTTAGACGAATATGAGTCGCAAGCCGAAAAAGAGAACGATAGCTCTTTTTTAGAACGCATACAATCCGACAAGCGATATTTTGAGATGGCGCGTGCTTTGATCGAGCAAAAAAAACGCGCGCTAGAAACGATCGGCGGTTTTATAGAATCGAGCGCGCAAAACTACAAAGAGCAGGATTTAACGAGGATTTTAGCGACGATCGTCATAGCGCTTATCATTATACTTGCCTTATGGTTTGCGCCAAGAGCGATACGACGTTATGGGAGCGACGCGGAAAGCGCGGCATTTTGGATCAGGGCGCTTAATTTAGCGGCTGCCGTGATCGCGGCGCTATTTTTGATTTTTAACTACATAGATAATCTTCTTTACGCGTTAACATTTGTAGGATTTGTGGCGGCGGGTCTTACGATCGTGCTTAAAGAAGCCGTATTGAACTTTGTCGCGTGGATAAGGCTTGTTTTCGGCGGGGCGATCGCGGTTGGCGATCGTATTTTAATATACGATTCGCAACCTGTAATAGGCGATGTGATCGGCATTTCGCCTATGTCTCTAACGCTCTATGAAAATATTACGCATAATAACGCGGCGGAGATCAAAAGAGCGGGTCGCGTCGTTTTTATCCCTAATAATTTTTTATTCACAAAAGCGGTTTATAACTACACGCACGATACGATGAAAACGCTATACGATCTTATAGAGATCCCTTTTGAAATTAAAAGCGATTTTGAAAAAATTAGAGCGATCACGGAAGAGTCTGTACTGGCTTTGACGGGGCGCTATATCGAAATGGCAAGGTTACAATACGACAGATTACGCAATCGCTATACAATGCGCGGTAAAAAAATGCGTCCAAAGATACAATTTATGCTCCAAGAGGACGGCAGGGCGATTAGAATGTATCTGTGGTATATCGCGCCGTATAGAGATATACTTAATATCAGAAGCGCTATAACTCTAGAGCTATTGCGACGCTTTAAAGACGAACCAAATATCTCGTTAATAGGCGAAGAGAAATGAAAGCGGCTGTTTTTGATAGCGGAATAGGCGGTTTGAGCGTCGTCAAATCCCTACTTGCGCGAAAGCTCTTCGACGAGATTATCTACTATGGCGATTTGGCTCGCGTCCCTTACGGGAGTAAAGATCCAAACACCATTATTCGCTATTCGCTGGAAGCGTTGGAGTTTGTAAATAATTTTGACGCGGATATTTTAATAGTAGCGTGTAATACCGCTAGTTCATACGCTCTTGAAGAGCTTAAAAAAACGGCGCGCTTCCCCGTTTTGGGAGTGATTGAACCAGGAGTCTTGGCGCTGAAAAATAGCGGGATAGATAAAAACGATCGCGTTCTTGTGATCGGCACGAAAGCTACAATAAACTCCGGTAGCTATCAGCGTTTATTACTTAGCGAAGGTTATAAAAACGTTACCGCGATCGCTACGCCGCTTCTAGTTCCGCTTGTAGAGGAGAAGATTTTTGAAGGCGCGATCGTAGGCGAAGTATTTAAGTATTACTTTGGCAAATTAGACGGGTTCAGTGCGGTAATTATGGGCTGCACCCATTATCCGATGATGAGCGATTCGCTTGCGAGTTGGTTTAATAGCGCGAAATTAGTTCATAGCGGCGACGCGATTGTAGAGTGGATAGAAAAACAGGGCGTATTAGCTCCGATAAAAGGCGAAACAAAACTGCGGCTTTTTGCCAGCGAAAACGTTAATCATCTTAAAAGCGTAGCTTCGGAGTGGCTTAATATGGCGCGAGAGTAAAAAGGAAAACCTTTATGTTAGTAATGATAGATAATTACGATAGTTTCACTTACAATATCGTTCAGTATTGCGAGGAGCTTGGCGCGAAACTAAAAGTCGTCAGAAACGACGAGTTGAGCGTAAAAGAGATCGCCGCGCTAAAACCGGAAAAGATAATCCTTTCGCCAGGTCCTTCCGATCCAAACGGCGCTGGCGTAACGCTAGAATCGATCCGATTTTTTAGCGATAAAACGCCGATTTTTGGCGTATGTCTTGGGCATCAGGCGATAGGGCAGGCTTTTGGAGGAAAAGTTATTCGCGCTAAAAAACTAATGCACGGTAAAGTTGATAAAATCAATGTGATCAAACCGAATAGCGCTATCTTTAAAGGCATTCCAAACGAGTTTAACGCCACGCGTTATCACTCTCTTGCGATCGAGCGCGAAACGATTAGTGAAAATATCGTTGTTACGGCGGTAAGCGCGGATGGCGAAATTATGGCGATAGAAATCAAAGATCGTCCTATTTACGGCGTTCAATTCCACCCAGAAAGCGTTATGAGCGAGCATGGACGCGAGATTCTTGGCGCGTTTCTTAGCCTCTAAAAAAGCTCTTGCGCTCTTTTTAGCGCTTGATGGAACTCTTCTTTTTCTCTATGCGCCTTCGCTTGGAGTTAGCGCAAGCGAAGCGAAGCTATTTTTTAACGATTCGGGCGCGTTAGGGGGTATATTACGTTTTAGCGTTTCGTTATTTGGACAAAACAATTTCGCTATTCGCGCTCCGTTTATTCTTATGCACCTATTTAATACGGCGATGATCTATATAGTAGCGCGTCGATCCGCGCGTCCGATCGACGCTTTTTTTTCCGCGCTTCTTTTCGCTTTATTACCGGGAGTTAATAGCGCGGCGATTTTGGTAAGTTTAGCGCCTTTTGCTATAGGCGTCGCGCTAATTTATTTATGGCTTAACGATCGCTGCGAACCTCTAGCCATAGCCCTTCTTTTTTTAGCGGCTTTAGCCGATAATCTTTTTATCGCCTTAATCCTTGCCGCGATCTGCTATTATCTTTATCAAAAACGCTTTCTTATCGCGGTTTTGCCGTTAATTTTTATCCTTATTTCATACGCGCTTTACGGCTTTGAGTTTGGCGGTAAACCCAAAGGCTATTTTTTAGATATTTTTGGATTATACGGCGCGATCTTTTCGCCGTTAGTTTTTGGATATTTTATCTACGCGCTCTATTGGCGTATTTTCAAGCGTTCGGAAAAACTTCCTCTGCTATGGTTTGTTTGCGCCGCGCCTTTTGCGCTCTCTATCGTTTTGAGTTTGCGCCAAAATCTGCCAATCGAAGATTACGCGCCCTTTGCGGCGCTTTGCGCGCCGTTGTTAGTAGACGCTTTTATGAATTCGTGGCGTATTAGGTTGCCGCAGTTTCGTAAGGCGCATATTATGGTCGCGTCGATTATAATTGTTTCGCTTTTGTTTATTTTGGCGTTAAGTTTTATTCATAAACCTCTTTACGCGCTAATGGGAGACTCAGGCAAACATTTCGCGCGCAATTATCACTTCGCAGACGAGCTTGCGCAAATACTAAAAAAGCGCGGCATAAATGCGGTGGAATGTTCTTCAAAAAATCTTGCGATCAGATTGCGTTTTTATGGAATTGAAAGCGACGACGATTACGTTATATCGTTAGTAAAACCGCCCGAAGAAAAAGAAGCGGACGCGATAGAGTTTTTTGTTTTAGGAGTTCGCGCCGCCGTTTTTTATCTTAGCGTTAAACAATATGCTAACGAGGCGGAAAAAAGCGCAGATATCGACAAAGGAGACGACGCCGTCCTTTGACAACTTTGATTTATGCGATTAAGGTACATTTAGCCTATTGGTAATCGTCGCGTGAAAACCGTTTGTCGTATTTCATATTAAGCGAGCGAGCGCCCCGTCTTTAGCGATTAAATCGCCTGTCGCGCCCTTTTTGATTATTTGCCCGTTTTGCACATTACGATTACCTTATTCGCGTCCATATTCGCGCCAAGTCTGTGAGCGGTTGCGATAACCGTTCACCCTTTGACAGGCTCGGAAGGCCCTGCTTGAATCTACTCTTAATTTTCAAGATCGAGGCTTGCCTCCGCCTCTTAAAATCGCGCGTTTTGTCCCAAGCGATAAAGAGCAAAATCATATTTAACTGGATCGTTTTGGTCAAACTCTTTTAATTTTTGCGTTAGTTCGATCGAGGCTAACAGATCGGCGCTTTTGCGTTTGAGCAACCCCAATTTGCTTGCTTGCGCAAAGGTATGCGTATCGAGCGGAATTAAGAGGTCGCCTGTTTTTACGCCGCGCCAACGCCCAAGATCGGGAAACTCTTTGCGAACGACCCAGCGCAAAAACATAAGATAACGTTTAAGAGCGCTAACCCCTTTTGGATTCTGATAATCAAACGGCTTCGATAATAAAAAATCTACGCCATGCGTTTGCGAAGTAATATAACTTCGCAGGAGCGCGATCATATTTGAAAGCGCAAATAAAAAACCGTTTTTATTATACGCTTCGTAAAAGCGTTCTTCCAAGATAATTTTTTCTTTGCGCATTTTTGCAAAAGCGATAAATATATTTTGCGTATCCGCAACGCTTTGAAAGCGGTAATAACGATCGGTCAATTTTTCTTTAATCGCGTTTTCATCGCAATCAAGCAGGTTAAAATCAAGCGATCGTAAAAACCTGATCATCGCCTTTACGTTGCCGTAAGCAAACAAAGCGCAGATTAGCGTCGCGTCGTCGGGTAGATCGCGGGCGATCAAAAGGGGATCAAGATTGTTCTCGTCCAGCTTGCACTCAGCAAGCAAACTATCAAGATAACGTTTCACGACTGTTGAACCTTTTTTGCAGATAGTCGCTAAGAGTCAAGAGGGCGAAGGTTACAACAAAAATAAACAAGCCGGGAAAAAAGCTAACCCACCACGCAATGTCGATTAGCGCCTTGCCTTCGGCTAATAGACTGCCCCAACTCATATCTGGAGGCGCAATGCCAAGTCCTAAAAAACTTAACGCGCTTTCGGCTAAAATCGCTCCGCTTGTTCCAAAGGTAAAAGCGATTAAAAAAATCGGAGCCAAAAGCGGCGCATAATACTTAAATATAATTTTCCATAGCGGCGCGTTAGCTATTTTTAATATCTTAATAAAAGGCTTACTGCCGATCGAAAAGGCTTCGCTTCGGATCATTCTTGCCGTTCCCATCCAGCCCGTGATCGATATAACAAGTATCAGCAGAAATAGATTAGCGTCCATATAGCTAACTAAGGTTAATAATAAAAAGAATGTAGGAAAGGTGAGAAATAGATCGATTGTTACAACAACAGCTTTATCGACGACGCCTCTAAAATAGCCCGCGGTTATGCCGATCATCAAACCGATAAAACTTGAGATTGCCGCGCTTAAAACGCCGATTGCTAGCGAGTTTTTGGCTCCCGCGACGACGCGACTAAAAAGGTCGCGCCCTAAACGATCGGTACCAAACCAGTGCGACGCGCTAGGACTTAACAAAATCTCGTTTTTGTTAAACGCGAACGGATTGCTATATCCAACAAAAATAAGCGCTACAAACGCCGCGCCCAACGCCAAGCAAACGATTATTTTAATTTTCACGCCGCAATTCTAGCCACTTTGCGCTAAGTTCGCTTTTGCGCGTTGATAGCTATGGCAAAGCGGCGATTTGGCGCATAGCCTAATCAATAGCCATTTTCTCTTAATTTAACAAAGACAGAATGATCTTTAAGCGTTTCTCCAATATATTTTGCTCCAGCTTGAGTTAAATGCCCGCCGTCATAGGAGATAAGTTTGCCCTCTGGAGTAAAAACTGGGCAAGATTTAGCGTTTTTGCCGCATATAAGCGTTAGCAAATCGATAAATAAGATATTTTGATCGCTAAACTCCTCTTTCATCATCTCGTTGAGTTTTATAAAATCGACGTCAATCGTATTTTTTATGGAACGCTTTTCTTCTACGGAAAAACCTATATACGATCGCGCGTTAATAGTTCCAAATTGTTTAGCGCCTATTACTATGATTTGAGCTTTAGGCGTAATGCGTAGATTCTCTATCGTTTGCGGCAGACGTTTTGCCGCCCATTCTTTCCAATTAGAGGCAATAATAATTAAGTCGGCGCTTTTGGCAAGAGACGCGATCTCTGGATTATCGGCGCGGTTGAAAATATATTCGCACGTTTTAATCTCTTTTGGCTCTAGAAATTTGCGCCAATCTTCTTTATCGATATAAACTTGACATGTCGCTGAAACATAACGGGAAATTATTTGTGAATTTGATAAAAGTTCTCCTTCGTATAGCATATTGATAAAATCCTGAGAGTAACTATCGCCGATAATAAAAACTCGTTTTCTTTCGTCTTGAATAAACGCTGTTCCCCTTAGTTCGGTTTCTTTTTTGGCTACATACAGCGCTCTAAATTGACTAGACGTAAGAAGATCGCGCTCTTCGTCGCTAAAGCGATTGAGAACCCCTTTTGTAGCTATAAAAACGCTTGCGATCGTAATTAGCGATAAGGCGGCGCATAGAGCGAAAATAAAAACTTGTTTGCGCGAAAGCAGATTCTTGTTTCTAAATGGTTTTTCGACGAAACGCCAAGAAATATACGACAAGAAAAACGTCAGCGCAATAAGAGCAAGCGTAATATACAATTTTAATTCGCCAAATATTAGTTTAGCGAAAGCAAATAGAACCCAATGCCAAAGATACAAACTATAGCTCAATAGACCAATAAAGACTATTGGTTTAGCGGAAAATAACCTTCCAGTTAGAGTTTGTCTATTTGCAAAAAGAATGATCAACGCCGCGCCAATTGTAGGAATAAACGACCAAAAACTAGGAATAATAAACTCATTTGAAAGGTATAAAACGGCAAATATGACAAAGAGAAAACCAATCGCGCTTAAAATCTGAGATATGGTTTTATTAAGCGGCGCGCCAAACCTTAGCGTATAAACCGCCGTTAGCGAACCGATTAAAAGCTCAAAGCCTCTGCTAGCCGTATCGTAAAATATATGAGGATAATAGCTAAAATAGTTTGCCCACGCAAAGCTAAGACAAACAAGAATAATTAAAACGAATAGGAAAAGCGGCGATATTCTCTCTCTCTCTCTCTGATGGAAGCGCCAAAGGATTATGGTTAGTATTGGAAAGAATAGATAAAATTGCTCCTCAACTCCTAGCGACCAAAAATGGAGTAAAGGTTCGGTCTCAATATTGGGCGCAAAATAGTAGCTGGTACTAAACGCAAAGAAATAGTTAGCCGTAAATAGAACGCTCGCGATTGCGCTCTTTGAAAAACGGATAAGATCGTCTGGAGATAGCAAAAAATAGGCAAGAATAATTGAAAAAGTTAGAATAAAAAATAGCGCGGGCAAAATACGGCGAACGCGGCGTTCATAAAAACCTATAATTGTGAAAACGCCGTCATTTAGTTCCGATAAAATGATCGTCGTAATTAGATATCCGCTAATAACAAAGAATATATCCACGCCTACAAAACCGCCTTTGAGATATGGGAATCCGGCGTGAAATAAAATTACCGATAAAACGGCGAAGGCTCTTAATCCGTCAATCTCGGGACGATATTTTACTGAATTCATAGTTTTGTCTCTAGTTTGCCGATTGGATCGCCAAACTTAACTTTTCTGTTTAGTTCTATCGTAAATTGCGCCGCCTCCTTTTGGCTAATTAAAACAACCGTCGATCCCATCTCAAACCAGCCTAGCAGATCGCCGCGTTTAACGCTGAGGTCTATATTAAACTCTTTAATAACCATAGCGTTTATATTCGTCTGAAAACTCTCCTTAAATGCAAAGCGCATTTTGCCTACGTTCAGAGCGCCTACAAAAACTAAGATCCATCTTTTATCGTTAATATCTATTCCCTCTAATATGGCGCGTTCGTTTTCGCAAAAAAGGTTTAATTTATGTCGTAAGAACGGCATATTAACAGGAAGAAGTTTGCCCGGTATATGCGTTAATTTTGTTAGTTTTAACGCAATTGGCGCGTGATAGCGATGATAATCGCGGGGAGATAGGTAAAAATTGGAGTAATATCCGCCTTCAAAAGGCGTCAGATTTTCTTTGCTAATATAGGGCAGAAGCTTGTAAAGAGAGTAGGGCATACCTTTGATCTGAAAAAGCGTATTATTTTCGATCGCTCCCATTTGCGTAATAAGCGAATCGCACGGCGAAATTATGGCGTTTTGTTCGCTTGGCATATCGCGTGGATTTTTAAGAGCGCGAGTAAAAAGCGCGTTAAGAGTAGGATAGGCGCGAGGCGCTTCAAATTCGCCCATATCTATGCGAAGCGCTTTGACATATACGCCGTTAATAAATCGCTGAATCCTTTTATTGCGCGCTTTAGAAGCAAAACGCCCAAATAGACGAGATATACCGCTACTAACATACTTAAAAGACATAGTTTTCTTTCCTCTCTTCTAGTTCAAAATAGGTTTCAATTTTAGTTTCTAAACGCGTTTTTAACCCTTCGAGTTTATGACTTAATTCGACAAGCTCTATTTGCGAATAGCGATCGTCGATCATATCATTTTCTATCCGTTTAATCTCTTTTTCTAATTCGTCGATCTCGATCGGCAAGGTTTCGTAAAGTTTTTGCTCTTTATACGAAAACTTGCTTTGCGATCGTTTGCGTTCGGCTTTTGGCGTTTCTTTATCGTTTGTTAATTCGAGTTTATCAATTTGCTCAAAAAGCGCTTCGTCTTCAAGATAATCGGAGTAGTTGCATAACTCTTCGCTAATGGTTTGATCGTCTTTAATAATCCATAATTTTGCGGCGATCTTATCGATAAAGTAGCGATCGTGGCTAACAAATAACAACGCGCCTTGATAGCTTTGCAAATACTCCTCTAATATATTGATCGTCGGAATGTCTAAATCGTTTGTAGGTTCGTCTAAAATCAAGCAATCATATCGCTTGGAAAACAAAAGCGCCAAGGCGACGCGATTTTTTTCGCCTCCGCTTAAAGAGCCGATTTTTTTATCCAAAAACTCTTTAGGAAAAAGCCAATTTTTCATATAACCATAAACGTGTATATTACTCTCACGAACGTTAATACGATCGCCGCCGTTTGGGCAGAAGGTTTCTAAGATGTTTTTATTATCGTCCAGCGACGATCTGTTCTGATCAAAATAGCCTACCGATTCGCAACATATTTTAATTTTGCCATTAAGCGAATCTTGTCGCCCCAAAAGCGTTAATAAAAGCGTCGTTTTCCCGCTCCCATTTTTGCCTACGATTGCGATTTTATCTTGTTGTAATATACGCGCGGTTAATGTTTTTATAAGAGGTTTATTTTCGATTCCAATAGATAGATTTTCTATTTCAAATAACGCTTTTCTACGATTTACGCTCTCCTCTCGATTAAACGCCTTCCGCTCGCGCTCCAATTCCAAACGAACCTTGCGAATAATCGACGGATTTTTCTTTGCGTCCTCTTTCATCTGTTTAATGCGTTCCACGCGCCCCATATTGCGTTTTAATCGCGCTTTAACGCCGCGATTTAACCACTCTTGTTCGTATCTTAACCGTTTAACCAAGGTTTCGTGGCTTTTCATCATAGATTCAAGCATAGTAGTTTTTTGCTCTAAGTAAAGATTGTAACCGCCGTTAAACGATCGTAATCGCCCGTTTTCTATCTCGATCGTGCGCGTGGCGATCCTTTCGATAAAATAGCGATCGTGAGAGATAATCAAAAACGCGCTTTTGCTTTCTAATATTAGCTCTTCTAAAAATCTAACCATATAAACGTCTAAATGATTTGTCGGTTCGTCAAGCAATAGTAAATCAGGATTTTTTAATAGCAAAGCGCCGAGCGCCACGCGGCGTTTTTCGCCTCCGCTTAGCGCGCCGATCCGAAAGTTTTCTAACGCTTTAAGATTAAATTGCGTTAAAACCCGCTCGATTCGATCGTTTATATCCCATGCGTTAAAAAAATCAAGTCTAGAACCTAATTGCGCAAGCCGATCAATATTTGCTTTATCGTCAAAACCTTCCGATATTTTTTGCGCTAATTTTACGTATTCCTCTTTAAGTTCCATAATATAAGTTAGAGAGTTTTCGATCGCTTTTTTTACGCTTATAGTTTCATCTAAAATTGGATTTTGATCAAGCGTTTCTATCGTCAAATTATTTTGCGTTATTCGTTCGCCATTGTCGACTTCTAATATGCCCGCTACAATCTTCAAAAGCGTCGATTTTCCGCTTCCGTTTCTGCCTACGATCGCTACGCGCTCGCGTTCGCTGATCGCAAAATTAACGGCGTCCAAAATCTTTTGCGCTTCGTATTGTTTTGAGATCGCTTTAAGATCAACCAACGCCATTTTTCTCCATTATTCGACAATCCCGCCCGCGACTTATCCGTTTTGAGGGCGCATTGTATCAAGCCGAAGCTCTAAAATAATAAAATGAGTTCAAATTTTACGAAAAAGGGACGTTTTTGGGTTTTATTTGGCTACTTGTCGCGTTTTACTCGGCGTATATGGCGGTCGATCTGGCGATAACGATCGCGCAAATTGGTTATGTCAAAAGAACGCGCGGCGAAAAAGCCGCGCTACTATCCAACGAGGATTGGCTAAAGGCGGCGGATTATCAGATCGAGAGTTTGCGGTTATGGATTTTTGGGCGTATCTACTCGCTATTTTGTTTGGCTTTGTGGATTTTTTGGGGTTTTAACCAGCTTGACGCGTTAATTAGCGATAGCGGATTCAAGGCGGCGTTTTTTATCTCTTTTTATTTAATAATTAACTCGATTTTACATCTGCCTTTTCGCTATTATGAAACCTTTAGAATAGATCAAAAATTCGGTTTT
>JAISRI010000144.1 GCA_031273735.1 Helicobacteraceae bacterium | reverse complement strand
CCCCCCCCCCCCCCCCCCCCCCGCATAGTAATCCGACAAGAATTGCCGATCATCTGCGGTTAGTTTATAATCCGTTAAACCCGTTACTTTAAGATAAGCCTCAAGCTCTCGTATACGAGCGATCTCAAGCTCGCGTATACGAGCGATCTCAAGCTCGCGTATGTAGCTTTCCATATACGCAAAATCTATTTCGCCCGACGAGGTTACAGGAAGGGAAATTTCAATATCTTTAATTTTATTCCAGCTAGCCATATCGTTATATGAAAATATTTTTTTGAAAAAGCCAAATTGAACGACAAAATACAGACCAATTTCACGCGATAGATTTTGCCCGTCTTTGAGCGATAATGAAAAAACTCGCGCATGAGTTACCATTTTATAATCGTGCCCTCGATAATATGCGTATCCAAACATATCAACCGTTATTGTTCCAGCGGGAAAAACTTTTGCTTCTACATCGCTTTTCCCGATTACGCCTGAATTTGTCTCGCCTGAGCTTACAACAAAAGTTTCTCTCCCGTTTATATGCTTTTGTTGAATATCAAAATCGCCGTTTTGGGACTTAAACAAGTCGCCGATCCTAAACCGCTTCATTTCTACGGGCGAATGGAGCGCGGTTTTTCCGCTCGCCCTTACTGAAAATTTCCGCTATGTTCCCCTTTAAGAACTTGTCCGACTTCCCACGCGAGATAATCGCTAACGACTTTCATAAAGTCGGCTTCGGTAGGTATGGTATCAATTTTCTTATGTTGCGAAAACGTCCAGTCATTGCCCTCAAGCGTTATCGCATCTTCAATATACTCTTCCTCCGTGAAATAATGAAGATAACTCTTACCATAATTCACAAGGTCGACGACTTCGCTATAACGCTCGTTTGCATGATCGGTATTGCGCAGGTTTACGTTTATTGACGACTTCTTGCGATTTTGTCGCGAGTAGCCGTCATTACTCATATCAATAAATTTAACAAGTTGCTTTGCGTCATGTTTTTTCCCGATCTCAAAGACATAAACAGCCGTCTGAACTCCCGCTTTCCCGCGAAATATATCCGCCATATGGATACTTGCGAGAAGCGTGTTGTTTTCTAACAGTTCCCTTGTGTATGGCAATCCGTTGCCGCTTCCCGCGTTTTCTTGAATAAGAATAACCGCCCTGCCGCTTGTCATTGCGGCGAGCGCTTTTTTGACAAATACAAAGCCCTTGCCATCCGCAGAGTACGGGGGATTAAGTAGGAATACATTTGCGGGGAAAGGCTTATCTTTTTGCTCGCCTTGTTCATAGTTACCATTGTAATCTTTAAGCGAGTCTTTGTGCAAAATATTTGTCGAACCGTCGCCCATTAGAATCATATTGAGAACGGCAAGCAGATAAATGTCGGAGCGTTTTTCTATACCGAGCAGTTGCTTAAGTTTGATGTTCACAATCTTTTCATCACGCTCCTTTGTACTTTTAATATTTTGTTCGGCGTCGTCAATCATCAGCTTCATTGACGAAATCAGAAACCCCGCCGAACCCGCCGCGTAATCCCAAACGTATGAATTACGGTCGACTTTGGCGAGCTTTGCCATCATTGTAGTAACATATCGCGGCGTAAGCACGACGTCGTTTTTGTCAGAATCTGGAATATCAACCCATTCGTTGAGGACATTAAACAATTTGCCCGTAAAGTCGAGGTGGTGCGACGAGGTAAAGATAGGCAAAATTTCCGCTTTAACTCTTGTGTAAACGGTTTTCAGCTTGCTTTCGCCATTGTGCGGCTTATATAATTCCGAAAAAATAAATACGCGAGAAAGGTCGTTTATTATCATATTCTTTTTTTCGGTAGGCAGATCGCGCTTTACGAGAAAATCTGATATTTTATTTATGATTACTTTTCCGTCGTTGGAATTATCGCCCGTTTGTCCTTTAAGGTCGGCAACTTCAAGCGGAGCGACTTCGCCCTCAACGCCAAGCCCCGCCATAATCATACCAGTGACAAGTTCAACGCGAGAGCCTACCGAAATCTTCAAGTCGTCCTGCATAGACTGATTTAGGCTTTTAAGGCTTTTTTCGATGCGATCCTCAATCTTTTTGCTTTGTTCTTCCCGCTCCGCCGGAGTTAATTTTAGATTATTTACCGCTTGAATAAACTCCTCAAAGTTATCGGGGCGCAAAAAGGAGAGGTCGGAATATTCGCCGACTTTTTTAGGCAGGTAAAAATTTTCCGTCGAAACAAAATAAACGCCAAGCTCGGTTACTAAGTCCTCCGCCTCATCTTCGTAACCGTTGAAGCCTATAGCGATAGCTTCCTTATAACTCTCAGTATAGTTGATGATGGCGTTCGCGTAGTGAACCGCGCCGTTTACGGCATAGCCGTTAATGTTGGTATAGTTTGGTTCTCCTTTGGCGGTAACGTTGTCTACTTCGTCGCTTGCGTTTAGCTTGGCAAGCCTACCTTTTGCGCCTTTAACTTCAATCATAATCGGGTAGAGCTTTTTGTTTTTAGTTTCGAGAAGTAGCCGTATGTCAGGGTAATTGCCGCCGCTTCCTCCGCTTTTAGATGGAGCTTGCCGCATAGCGTTATCAATTTCAGCGTTTATGCTCCCGGTTTTAGCAAAGTGCTTGCGCTTATAAGTTTTAAGCTGTTGCTTTGCGCAATCTTCAACTCTTTCCTCAACGGATTTAGCCACTGGTTATTCCCTCCGCGTTATCTGATTTTTCTTGCTTGGCGAGGAGAGGCGATCGCGCGAAAAGCCGTCCTGCCCCGACTAGCCTAAAACGTTAAATATCCTCTTTGGTTTTTGCCGACTCGATCAAAAATAGCGCCGTCGTTACGACGTTCGAGATCGCCGCGCCGATCGTAAGAGCCGTAGCCGCTTCGTAATTTTCGCTAAAAAGAAGCGTGAAAAACGCGGGAACAAGGTGCAAATCGGCGACCAATGACGAAGCTAAAAGCTCCGCCGCGAGTAGATTGCGCACGCCCATTTTTAAGAGCGTAGAGATCAGATTTACGCCTGTGGCTATGTAGAGATATACGGGTTCGTTGTGGTATAAAAAGCCCGCCGCAGTGGTCAGGCTCATCAGCGTAAAGAATACATAGACGACTTTGCCCCAATCCATTAGATCGCTCCTCTTTCGTATAACGCCCTTATTCGCGCTTTTTCCGCTTTTTCCTGCGCGGTTTTAGCCGCTCTTGCCTTCCACTCGCTAACGCTTACGCCAAAGGGACTAAGCAGGCTTGCCGCGAAAAAGATCGAGCTTAACGTGCCGATAATTATGCCCGCGATCAAGACGAGCGAAAGCGGTTTAAGCGCCTCGCCGCCAAAAAGATAGGTGGCAAAGACGACAAAAAGCGTCGTAAGGGAAGTTAAAGTCGTCCGCGAAAGAGTTCTACTGATCGCTTCGTCGATCGTTTCGCTTAACTGGCTTGCGCCCGGTTTGCCCATTATCTCCCTAATGCGATCGAACACGACGATCGTATCGTTTAGCGAATAGCCCAACACGGTTAAAAGCGCCGCTAAAATGTCGAGATTCACGGGGATTTGCAACAAAACCACAAAACCCACCGTAAGAAGAATATCGTGTATAGCGCACAGCGCCGCCGCGACCCCAAAGCGCCACTCGAAGCGCAAGGTTATGTAGATCAGAATACCGATCAGCGAAACGACCACAGCCATAGTTCCAGCCGCGCGTAATTGCTCGCCGACCTTTGAGCCGACCATATCGACTTTGCGAATCTCGAAGTCGCCCGTATCTTTTAGCGCGTCGCGTATCCGATCGCCAACGTCTGAGCCTAAAGAGCTTGTCATAGCGGACGCTTTGATAACGATCTCGTTGGGATTGCCAAACTCTTGAACCTGCGCCCCGTCGAAACCCTCCGTTACTTCTAGCGCGGCGCGGATCGCTTCTTGCGGCGCGTCGTTTTGATAGCGAACCTGAATCACGGTACCGCCCGTAAAGTCGATCCCGTAATTAGGCGATTTAAGAAATAAAAGCGCGATCGTAGCGATTACGATCCCTATGATTACGACCAAGATCGGCTTTTGCCATTTTGCGAAGGGATATATTCGGCTGTATGGTTGCATTAACGCGCTCCTTTTGGAACCGAGAAATAGCGGTTTATGTTCTCTTTAGTAATTTTTGGCGCGAGAAACTCGAAAATGCCTCGCGTGCCGACGATCGCCGTTAGCATAGAACACAAAATCCCTACGCCCAGCGTTACCGCGAAACCTTTGACGGGACCCGTGCCGTAAGCGTAAAGCGCGATCGCGGCGATAAGCGTCGTAACGTTCGCGTCTAAGATCGCGCTGAAGGCGTTGGCGTAACCCTGTTCGATCGCCTTTAACGCGCTTTTGCCCTCGTAAAGCAACTCTTTGATCCGCTCGTTGATAATCACGTTCGCGTCGACCGCCATACCGATCGTAAGCACAATGCCGACCATACCGGGCAAGGTCAAAGTAGCCCCAAATAGAGCCATAATCGACACGATCAAAAATAGATTTACAAAAAGTGCCGTAACGCTAATTAGTCCTGCGGTACGGTAGTAGACGATCATAAAAACCGCGACGAGTAAAAAACCGCTAATAAGCGCGATCGCGCTCGCTTTAATGCTATCCGCGCCCAATGAGGGTCCGACGCTGCGTTTTTCTTGCATCTCCACGCTCGCCGAAAGCGATCCGCTTCTAAGCGCGATCGCCAAGTCCGCCGCCTCTTTATCCTTGAAAGAACCGCTGATCTGTCCGCTACCGCCGCCGATTCTTTCGCGGATATTAGGGGCGCTATAGACTTTGTTATCCAGCACGATCGCCAACCGTTTGCCCACGTTTTTGCCGCTAAAATCGCCAAAGATTCTCGCGCCTTCGCTATCGAGCGTGAAGTGGATAACGGGTCTATTCGTCTGCGGATCAGAACCTACTCTAGCGTCCGTTAAATGTTCGCCGTCGAGAATTGGAATCTGCTTCAAAACGTAACGAGCGCTCGGATCATAAACGTCTGGTAGGATAATCGATCCTAGCGCTCTAGCTTCCGCTTCGCTTAAAACCAAAGCGCGAGCGTTGTTTGCCTCGTCTACCGCCATCATCTGCAAATGCGCCGCCTGCGCGATCAGACTTCTAGCCCTCTGTTCGTCTTCGTCGTTTTTAATGCCGGGCAACTCGACAAGAATTTGATCTTCGCCTTGCCTTGCTACGGTCGGTTCGCTTAAACCAAACTGATCGAGGCGGTTGCGGATCGTTTCCACCGCTTGCGAAACGGAAGAGCTACGCGCCAACTCAGCCTCTTCCTCGCTTAACGATAAAAAGTAGCGCGAAACGCCTCCGCTAATCTCCTCTTTTACCAAAACGCCGTTTAGTTTTTTGATATGCTCGTCGAGTTTGCCCTTTGCCTTCGGGTCGAGCAACTCAAACGAAAGGCTTTCTGGATCAAAGCGCAAACCGTCGATCAAAATATCGTTTTGATCCGTATAAACGCCGATCCCGCCCGCGATACTTTTGATCCTGTTGGCGATCGCCTCTTCGGTATGCACGCCCAGCAACATATAAAGCCCGCCTTGCAAATCAAGCCCCAGATTGATCTTCGCGCCCTTGTCCCAATTCAAAAAGGTGGGCAGGCTAAAAGCTACGCCAAATATCAGCGCGACGATAAAAACGACTAAGCGCGAATTAACTCTTGACGACGTCAATTTCTATTTTCCTCGCAACGGAGCTTCTGTCGATCTTAACGACGACCTCTTTGCTAATCTCGACTTTGATAAACTCCTCGTTCTCGTCCGCTTTTACCACTTCGGCGTAAATGCCGCCTGTGGTAACGACGCGATCGCCTCTTTGAAGAGCCGCGATCATCTCTTT
>JAISRI010000140.1 GCA_031273735.1 Helicobacteraceae bacterium | reverse complement strand
AGTTCGCTTGTCTATAGATTTTAGTCAAAATGACGAGCGTTATTATATCCGTTATACTTAAAGACAACTAAATAGAGAAAGTTTTTGCAAAACCCGTAAATGCAGTCGTTGCCGCACAGGATTGACGCGCTAGGACGCGCGCGCTAAAGTCGCTAGAATGACGGAGCGCGACGATTTTGCGGGTAAATGCGCAAGATTCCAAATACGTTTGGTTTATGGTTTAGATTCGCTCGACAAGACGCTAAAATCTAAAACCAATTTTAGATAAAGTTTTCAATATGAACGCAAAGGAGCGCCAATGAGCGGCGAAACGCTACGGCAGGATTTGACAAAAGAGGCAAAGTTTAGCGGCGTCTATGCGATAGATTTGCTTTTCAAAAATGGCGTCGAAGCGCCAAACGCGGCGTTTTTTTACGCGAAACTTGAAGAGAAGTTCGGCAGAGTCGATATTGTTAGCGATAGCGCCGATCTTTACTCGTTCGCTCTGCTCGATTACGCTTACGGCGAAAAGGCAAAAACCCCGTCTATGATCTTAATCGCTAGTTGCAACGAACTCAAAAAGCCGCTTGGAGATCAGATTGCTAGATCGCAATTTTGGGAGGTTAAAAACGGCGCGGCGGTTCTTGATTCTCTGCCGTTTAGCGTTATCATTAGCGATTTTATGGCGGCGGGGCTTGATCCGATTACGCGATCGGGCGTTTTAGCCGATTGGCTAGATATTGCGCTAGATCTATACCCAGAATGCGAAGCGATCTTTTTTCAGCCGAGCGCCAAACTGCTCCTTGCCGATCAATGGCGCGAAAATCCCTATAATGATCGGGGCGCGCCGCGCTTCTTATACGGCGGAATGAATATCCGCAACTTTCGCATAGACGGAACAAACGATCGTCTTGTGGATACGCTAGGATTATTCGCCTTTGGATTAGCCGATATTCAATACCATTTCCGCGCGCTTGATCTTAACGAGATTGTTGGTCACGCTTTTAATACCGCAATCTATCAATTTGAAAACGGCGAGCCGATCGAATCGGGACATACGATCGAAGGCGTAAGCGAGGGCGAAAAATGGCGTTGCCAATACGAAAACGCGCTAATTCAACCCGCGCGCGAAGTTTTGGACGTCGCGGCGGGCAAATACGCCGCGGGCAAACGTTAATTTCGACTACCAAAACTTGCTATCAATCGTAAATGGCGGTTTTGATTCTTGACAAAAAATGGCTAGAGTCGGCAAAAGGCGAAAACTTTTACGATAATTTTACAAAGGTCAAATTTTCACGGAGGCTTCACAGATTATTTTTGATAATCTTTCGCTCAAATAAGGATCGATGGAATGGTTAGGTTTTTTGCGTTTTTGCTTCTTGTTCTCGCGCCGCTTTTTGCCGCGGAGGAGGCGGCGCCTGTCGTAACCGCGTCGGTTACAAATGGCGCAATCCGTCCAAGCGAAACGTATGTGGGCAGTTTGCGCTACGCCACGTTGGCAAAATTATCCGCTCAAAGCGCGGCGGTTCTTGAAACGATAGCCGTAGATACGGGCGATCGCGTCAAAGCGGGCGACGTTTTAGCCACGCAAGACATAGCGATATTATCCGCCAATATCGCCGCAAAAGCCGCCGAACTCAAAAAATCAAAAGCGAGCGACGAACAGGCGTCTAGGGACGCTAAACGCTACAAAACCCTGCTTGATCAAAATAGCGTCAGCGAGCAAACTTACGAACAATTTAGATTAAAAGCGCAAGAGTTAGCCGCGCAAAGCGAAACCTTAGCGGCGCAGTTAAAAGCGCTAGAGATCGAGAGGCAAAAGCGTTCCATTCGCGCCCCCTTTGACGGCGTGGTGGTGGAAAAACACGTTAGCGTAGGCGATTATGTTAGCGCGGGATCAAGCGTGATCAGTTTAGCCAAAACCGATAGCATCGAACTTGCCGTCTATCTGCCCGCTACGACAATCGATCGTATCGGCGTGGGGACAAAGGTCGGCGTGAACGTTTTAGGCAAAGATTACGACGCCAAAATCGCGGGCGTATCGCCGCGAGGCGATCCAAGCTCGCGCCTGTTTTTAACCCGCGTCGCCTTTGAAAAGCCGAGCGAAAAACTTTTAGAGGGTATGGAGGCGACGTTGAAAATCGCGGCGCGAGCAAACGAAAACGCCCTCCTTATCAACCGCGACGCGGTGATCAACCGCTTTGGCGGCAATATCGTCTTTTACATAGAAAACGGCGTGGCGCAGATGGCAAACGTGGAGATTTTGGGCTACGACGGACAAAACGCGGCTTTGCGATCTACGACGCTTAAAGCGGGAATGCAGGCGATCGTCAAAGGTAACGAACGGATTATGCCCAACCAACCCGTGAAACCGCTCTGATGGATATTGTCAAGTTTGCCATTTCAAAACCCGTAGCCATCGCGGTAGGGCTGATTCTTATCGTGCTTTTCGGCGTAATAAGCCTAACGCGCCTACCCTATCAACTTACGCCCGACGTGAGCCGTCCCGAAATATCCGTTATTACGCGCTGGAGCGGCGCTACGCCCTACGAGATTGAAAGCGAGGTCGTAGAGCCGCAGGAAAAAGTCCTGAAAAATATAGAGAACCTAGAGGAGTATGAAAGCTCTTCAAGCACGGGAAGCGGGCGCATTACGCTTCGCTTCAAACTCGGCACAAATCTGCAAAAGGCTTTGCTAGATACTTCAAATAAACTAAGCGAGGTGCGAAACTACCCCGACAACGTGGATAAACCCGTGCTTCGCGCTACGGGCGAAACCGTCCCCGTAGTGATTTGGATGATGGTGCAAACGTTGGAGGGAAACGAGCGCGACATAGCAACCTATCAGACTTTTTTAGAAGATAAGATCACCGAACAATTCGAGCGGATACAGGGCGTGAGCGAACTGACGACTAGAGGCGGGATCAACGACGAGATTCATATCACGATCGACCCTATGCGCCTTGCGGCGATGGGACTGACGATCGATAGCGTAATTAACGCCATTGGCGGCGAAAATATCGACGTGTCCGCGGGGACGCTAGATCTAGGCAGGCGATCTTATCGCGTCCGCACCGCCTCGAAATATCAAACGCCCGAAAGCGCGGGCGAAACGATTCTGCTTTCCGACGGACATAAGCGCGTTTTGCTAAAAGACGTGGCGACGATCGAGCTTGGAAACGCGAAAAAGACGGGCGGCGCGATATTTATGGGCAAATCGGGCTTGGCGATTGGCGTTAGACCCGAAGCGGGAACGAACGTCGTCGAGATGACCAATAAAGTCGAAGAGACCGTTGAAAGATTAAATAAAACGATTTTGAAAGACAACGGCATAGAGATCGTGTGGAATTACGATCAGCGCCCGTATATTTTGGGCGCGATCGATCTTGTTAAACAAAACATTATTTTTGGCGCGGTATTGGCGGTGATAGTATTGTTGATTTTCTTAAGATCGATCACGCCGACGCTAGTCGTTTCGATCGCTATTCCTTTAAGCGTGATCGGAACTTTTATTATCCTAAACGCTACGGGGCGATCGTTAAATATTATCTCTCTAGCAGGCATTAGTTTCGCGGTAGGTATGCTAGTGGATAGCGCGATTGTCGTTCTAGAAAATATCGATCGCCATAAGCGTATGGGCAAACCGTTTCTCGCCGCCGCTTACGACGGAACTTTAGAGGTTTGGGGCGCTTTAATCATCTCCGCTTTAACCACGATCGCGGTTTTCGCTCCGATTATCTTTTTGGAAGACGAAGCGGGGCAGTTATTTAAGGATATTGCGATCGCCGTTACCGCCGCGATAGCCTTTTCTTTAGCTATATCGGTGTTGGCGATCCCTATGCTTTGGCGGCAGATGATGAGAATGACGAAAGTTAAAGAACATAATCCTTCGGGAATCGCGGCGAAGATAGGCGTTTTGGGAACGTTTTTGCGCGACTTTTTTATGGGTTTGCTTGATCTCATTATGAGAAATCATCTTACTCGTTTTGGGACGATCGGCGTTCTTACTTTTATCGTCGTCGTTTTCACTTGGGTTACGTTTCCTAAAATGGAATATCTGCCCGAAGGAAATCAAAACCTTGTGCAAAATATGTTTGTTTTACCGCCCGGTTTATCTTACGCGGAATCAAGGCATATCGGCGACGCGATTTTTGAAAAAATTATGCCCTATACAAAAGAGGAAAAAGACGGCTATCCGCAGATAGCTAGAGCGTTTTTTAACCACGGCGGATCGTGGATGTTTATGGGCGTAAGCGCCGTGCAAATCGATCGGGCAAGCGAACTAATACCCCTTTTGCGCCCGATCGTCAATAGTTTTCCAGGCGTTAGAGCGATCACCAAGCAAGCGGGCGTTTTTGAGCGCGGTATGGGATCGAGCCGCTCGGTGAACGTCGACGTAACCGCCGAGACTTTAGACGAGATCGCCGACTACGCCGAACGGCTAATGAACGCGATCGGCGGCGGCATAAGCGGATCGCAGATTCGCCCCGTGCCGGCGATCGAGCTTATATATCCCGAAGTTACGATCGCGCCGCGCAGCGATCGCTTAAAAGCCGTAGGAATGGACGCTAGATCGCTTGGAATCGCCGCCGACGTGCTACTAGACGGGCGAAAAGTGAGCGAATATCAAGGAAGCGGCATAAAAAAGATCGATCTGATCTTGCGCGCTAAAGAGAGCGCGATCGCCGCGCCCGAAGATTTGGGCAAATCGCCGATCGCCACGCCAAAAGGGCAGATTGTGCCTCTTAGCGAGCTTGGAGAGGTCAAACTTGGGCAGGGGATCACCGAGATTCGCCACTTTCAGGGCAGACGCACAATCACGCTACAAGTTTCGCCGCCGCGCGAAATTACGATCCAAGAGGCTATGGAAAAGATCGACGAGATTACGCCGAGCGTATTGGCGGGCAACGACAAGATCGAGGTTCGATTAAGCGGGACGGCGGATAAACTTATCGCGACGGTCGACGCGCTAAAATGGAACTTTATTTTGGCGGTTTTTATCACCTATTTATTGATGAGCGCGTTGTTTGGAAACTTTATCTATCCGTTAATTATACTTTTCACGGTTCCTCTCGCTACCGCCGGCGGTTTTTTTGGATTAAAAATGACAAATTGGTTTATTGCCCCGCAGCCGTTCGACATTCTTACAATGCTAGGCTTTATTATTCTAGTTGGGATTGTGGTTAATAACGCGATTTTGATCGTTCATCAAAGCCTTAATTTTATCCGCAACGACGCGATGGGACATCTTGAAGCGATTAAAGAATCCGTGCGAACGAGATTGCGCCCGATCTATATGAGCGCGTTGACGTCGGTTTGCGGTATGTCGCCTCTTGTTTTAGCGCCCGGACCGGGTAGCGAAATGTATCGCGGGCTTGGAAGCGTGATCACGGGCGGCTTAATGGTATCTACGATCTTTACCGTCTTTGCTATACCCGCGCTTTTAATCTACGTAATCAAATGGGAAAAACCGCGAAAGATCGAAGAGTGAGCGTGAGTTGCGAGATTATAAAAGGATAAGCGATGAAACGCATTTTGGTTTTTCTCGGAGCGTGCGCTATGTTTTGCGCGGCTAATCAAACTCTTTCGCCTTTCTATGTGGAGGGCTATGGTTGGGGATATATAGACGAAAAGGGCGATTTTGCTATCGAGCCGCGATTCAAAAAGGCGTATAAGTTCAGCGAAGGTTTAGCGATAGTCGAAACGGCAAACGAAAAAGAGGGCGCTATCGATATAAAAGGCGAGTTTGTTATTAAACCGACATTCTACTCTATCGGATATTTCAATGAAAACGGCTTAGCCTCCGCTAGTAAAAAAAGCGGCGAAAAGAGCGGCTTGATAGATAAAACAGGCAGTTTTAAGGTCAAGCCAAAATTTGACGCTATATATCGTTTTTCCAAAAAGTGGGGGCGCTTTTTGGGAGAGAACGATTTAGCGTTGGTCGAGGTTGATAAAAAATACGGATTTATCAACGTCAAAGGCGAGTATATCGTCAATCCTGAATACGATAGATTGCTTTCGGACGATAATGGAAGCGTAGTTTTCGCAATAAAAGATCGTAAATTTGGAAGGCTCGATAGCGAGGGAAAATTTGTTCTTGACGAAAAATTAGAAGATTTTTATATAGGCGCTTTCAACTCAAAGGATATTGCCCCTATAAGAAAAAAGGGCGAGAGAATAGGATTTATAAACGAGCAAGGCGATATCGTCATAGAGCCGCAATTTACGTCTGTGGATCGTTTCGCGAAGAGCGGTTTAGCTAAAGCGGCAAACGAAGCGGCGGTAAAAGGCAAATACAAATGGGGCGTTATAGATATGACGGGTAGATTTATCGTCCCGCCAAAATACGACGACATTAGTATTGAAGACAATCTGATAGAGATCGTAACGGAAGTAAGGGAAGAGAAAAAACCCGCGCGTTTTATTCGCGATTATTATGATCAAACGGGCAAGCTAGTAGTAGGCGGGATTGATACTCACGTAATTAGCGATGGCGATATGTATATCTTTAGCTTTAATCGAAAATACGGGATGCTTAGCAAAAAAGAGGGGAGGATAGTTCTTGAACCTATCTACGATGAAGTGAAGTATTTTAAGCTGATTGGATTGGCGCAAGTTCGAGTTACGATGGTTGAGGACGAAAAGCCGTTTTATGTTTATGGGATAGCTAACGCAAAAGGCGAATTTATCCTCGAGCCAAAATATAAAGACAACGGCTCTTATCGCGGCAAGTTTAAGGTTGGCAACGCCGCTATACATATGAATGAGGTAGGAATGGATATAGAGGGCGATTATGATAAAAACGCGGATTTTGTCCAAAAGATAAACAAGGCGATAGAGGACTACAAAGCAAGAGAACGCAAAGAACAGGGATCATACTCGGACGTAGCGCAAGTAAGGGAGGTTTGCGGCGTAATAGTCGCGCAAAATAAACAAGGCGAGATAACGTTTCCAAAAAAGTATATCGGCAAAGTTTCAGATACGCCTGAAAGCGTGGTAAAGAGCTTTTATAGCGGCTTTAGCAGAGGTTTTGACGGGCATACAGTCCGATCTGTAACGGGCGCGAATTTTAAATTCCCCGCGACGAAACTTATATACAAAAGCCAATTTTACAAAGAGGCAAGCGGCGAATTTAGGAAAATTTACGCCAATTTTTTATGGCAGCTGAGCATTCAACGACAAGCGGGAAAGCCCAAAATAGATAACGTCCAATATTGCAACGACGATACGTTAGCCGAAGTTACGGCGCTCTACGAGGATAAAGACGGCGAGATAAGTATGGCTAAAAGCTCTTTTGGTCTTATCAAAACCGGTAGCGGTTGGAAAATCTTTATAGGCGAGTAGGCGGATATGAAAAAACTTTGTATTCGCCGTTGCGATATTTGGACAAAATCGCGAAAGATCAAAGAGTGAGCGCAAAACATCTATCCTTTGCCGCCAAAACTAATTTAGGTAGTTTTTACACGCCAAAACGCATAGCGCAAAAGCTATACGAAACGCTTGCGAAGTTTGTCGCGCCAGATCAGATCGACGTTTTATTAGAGCCAAATTGCGGCTATGGCGCGCTTTTAGAGGGCGAATATGTTAAGCGCATAAAAAAGGTTATCGGAGCGGATATAGACGAAAGCGCGATCGCGATCGCTAAAAGCGCTTTTTCTTTTGTTTGTTTTAAGAGCGCCAACGCGCTTAAAAATATCTCGCGATCCAATTACGGCATAAACGAAAACGATCGCCTTCTGATCGCGGCAAATCCCCCGTATAACGATCTGACCTCTCAAATAAAAAACGGCGTTAAGAAACTAGCGTGCGAGATCGATCGCGATCTATTAACTCGCGATCTTGGGCTATCCTCTTTACTCGGATTTAACCGCTTGCGCCCCGATTTTATCGCCGTTTTGCACCCTCTTTCGTATCTGATCAAAAAAACCAACTTTAACCTATTAAAGCCTTTTATGAAAAATTACGCGCTAAAAGAGGCTTTGATATTTAATAGTCAAGAGTTTTGCGACGCGTCGAAAACGAGCGGTTTTCCCGTTTTAATCGCTATTTACGCAAAAGAGCAAAAAGGAACGAGTTACGAGGATATTTACCATTGGCGTTTTAATACGATAGAAGGAGAAAGTTTTACTATGGCGCAATTTGATTATATCGGCGCGTATTTGGATAAATATCCCAATAAGAAAAAGAAAAATAGCAAATATCTTTTCTACACGATGCGCGATATTAACGCGCTAAAGCGATCGCGCACTTTTATCAAAGAGGAGATCGCAAACGCCGTCCATATTCGCGAAGAAAAATTAGACTATTATTGCTATGTGGATATTTTCAAAGATTACGCCGATCGCCTGCCCTATTATATGGGCAATTTAGACGTCCCGATCGATAATAAACGCTTTGAATCTTTGCGCGACTCTTTTAGAATCCTTAGCGCCTATAAGCATAGCGATATTTTCGCAAAACCGAAATTCGACGACTTTCAAAAAGCGCAAACGCGCGCGCAAGATTATTTTAGGGATTTTTTGGAAAAGGTTCGTTTATGAAAGCGATTTTTACGGCGTTATTTTTTGCTATTACGTTAAGCGCGCTTACGCTGGACGAAGCGATTGAATTAGCGCTGCAAAATCACGCGAAGATCGCGCAAGCGCAGGCTTCGTTTCAAGCGGCAAACGAGAGAGAAAGCGGCGCGGTCGCAAACTTTTTTCCGACGATCGGCGCGTCGCAAACCCGTTACGATCGCGATATAAAAACCTCCGGCGCAAGTCAAACGACGCGGCTTTACGCAAATCTAAATCTTTTTAAGGGGCTTGGCGATTACGCCGATTTAAGAGCGGCGAACTGGACGAAAGAGGCTAGACGCTTCGAGTTTGACGCGGCTAAAGCGGACGTCGTTTTGGAGATAAAATACGCCTTTTACGGCTATTTGAAAGCCAAAGACACGTTGGCGGCGGCGCAGGAAAGTTTGCGGGCGGCGCAAAAACAGGCTAAAGACGCGCAGGCGTTTTACAATCAAGGGCTAATCGGCGATTACGAACGGCACACGATCGCGTTAGAGGCGCTGCAAAACGAGCAAACGACGTTAGAGGCGCAGAGCGCGCTAGAGGTTGCGAGATTGACGCTTCAAAACGCGATCGCGCAACCGCTCTTAGACGAACCGATCGCGCCGAAACCGCCGATTCGCGCCGCGTTTGATCGCGCGAAACTAAGCGCCATTATGCAAAAAAACCGCAGCGAATTGAAGAGTTTAACGGCGCAAATTAACGCGCAAAAAGAACAAAAAACTAAAGCTATAAGCCCCGCCTTGCCCTCCGCAGACCTGCAATTTTCAAAGGAAAAATACAAATACGACGACGGTTTTAGCGGTATGGACGATCAAACGGTAACGACGTTAACGCTGACGTGGCAACTGCCGGGCGTAATAAAACCCTATTTTGATCGAGAAGCGGCGCTATACGAGCAAAGGGCGCTCGAAAGCCGTATGATCGACCTAAAACGAACGTTGGAACTGCAATTAGCCTCCGCCGACGAGCGGTTTTTGCTTGCCGAAAAAGCCTTCGAGGTCGCTAAAGCGAGCTTGCGCCTTGCCGAAGAAAACTTGCGAATTGCGCAAAACCGCTTCAACGAGCGGATCGCGAGCGCAAGCGAGCTGATCGACGCGGACGCGGCGCTATGGAGAGCAAAAGAACGCTACACGCTCTACTATTACGATAAACTTCTAGCCATAGCCGATCTTGAGCGCGTAATCGAATC
>JAISRI010000049.1 GCA_031273735.1 Helicobacteraceae bacterium | reverse complement strand
CTATTCAGACGAATGGAAAGCCTACGACGGACTAGTCAATATGGGATACAAGAGGCATTATAGAGTTAAACATAGCGATAATGTTTTTGCTAATGGGAAAGCTCATATCAATGGGATTGAGAGCTTCTGGGGAGTAGCCCGTCATAAACTTTCCATTCGTCTGAATAGTCGGCTAAAACAAGGCTCTCTAAGTTTAGGGGGGCTACGCAAGGATAAGTTCTACCTGCATCTTAAAGAGACCGAATGGAGGTTTAATCATAGGAAAGAAAGTTTGTATTCGATATTATTACGGGAGTTTAGGAAAAAGCCGCTGTAAAGTAGGATTGACCCATAATTTTTGCGCTTGTATTGCGCAAAACGCGAAAAAGTTTATCTATCTCGCGGCGAATACGGGCATAAAAAGCGTCGATATAGCCGCGTTTGACGTCGCTTTTATCTTAAGAGTTTTTCTATTTGCGCTTTTAGCGATTTTGTTTTTGCGTATTTTAGTAGTATCTCTAATATCGGTTTATTTGCTTTATGGCTATCGATAATATATTCGTAAAATAGTTTTAGTTTTGAACCGTTTTTGATCAATTTTTCGGCTTCGCTTAAATCTTTATGGTTTCTTTCAAATTCGGCTATTGTTTCTTCTAACTTGTAATGCTCTTGCGCCGTTTGTTCGGACATACTCTGCATAAATATCTGAACTAACAGCTCGTCGTCTTTAGTAATATACAAGAAAACGTAAACGCTTTCGCCGCTCCAAAAATATGTTTTATTTGTTTTGTTTATGGGGATATAGTATTGACTTGAAAAATAAAATAGATTTTTGTTATATGTCGGAATACTCGCTTCGGAACGTTTCCATCTTGGCGGCTTGTCAAAATAGAGAATATCGCTTTTCTTTATCATATCGGCGCTTTCGTTTTCGGTTTGATCGCTTTCGTTTTTATACATTACGCTTCTCTGCTTTGAATATTGAGCGAGAACATAGCGCTTTTGTTTGCCCGTTTGCAACTCTTTTTCGACGATTGCGAATTGCGCCCTGCATACCTCGCCCCATTTTGAACTGATCTCTCCCGTTTTAACTTTCCCGCAAAATATGTATATCTCTCTTGCCTTTTTACCGTTTAACTTTTTTAGCCGCTCTTTATCGACGATTATTTTATCGATAAAGATCGTTTGCGCTTCCCCTATTTTTGGATTTTCAAATCCTAAATCTATATCCGCTTCCCTGTAGTTTAGATTCATCGCGTCAATCTCCTCTTTATCCATAATTATAACGCGAGCCGCCTTGCCTAATTTCGCGGCTAAAACGAGCAAATAGGGAGTTTTGGCTATAATCCGCGCTCGTAGAAACGGGTTACATTCACGACAAAAGGGCGGCAATGGCGAAACGGGTTTTGGTAAAGTTTTCAGGCGAAGCTCTCGCCGCCGGAAACGGCTTTGGAATCGATACGGGCGTTTTGAAATTTATCGCGCAAGAGCTTAAAGACCTCCGCGACGCCGATATAGAGGTCGGAATCGTGATTGGCGGCGGCAACTTTATACGGGGCGTAAGCGCCGCGGCGGACGGGTTGATCAAGCGTAGTAGCGGCGATTATATGGGTATGCTTGCAACCTGCATAAATGCCGTAGCTTTGCAAGAGGCGTTAGAGGCGTTAGGGCTGAACGCTAGAGCGTTAAGCGCGATCAAAATGGAGCAGATTTGCGAACCGTATATCGTTCGCAGAGCCTGTCGCCACCTCGAAAAAGGGCGGCTTGTGATCTTTGCGGCGGGAACGGGCAACCCGTTTTTTACCACCGATACGGCGGCGACTTTGCGCGCGGTCGAGATCGGCGCGGAACTTTTGATCAAGGCTACGAAAGTGGACGGCGTTTTTGCCCGCGATCCAAAGAAATACGCGGACGCGAAAAAATTGGCTACTCTTAGCTACGACGAGGCGATGGGCGAAGAGATCAGGGTGATGGACGATACCGCAATCGCTTTGGCTAAGGACAATTCGTTGCCGATCGCCGTTTGCAATATGATGAACAAAGGCAGCCTTTTGCGTGTGGCGCAAGGGGATTTTTTGGCTTGTAGCATTATTAAATAACAACGAAATTAGGAGAAAATTATGCGTTTAGAAAAAACGGTTTCGGAAGCGTTAAAACGATCGGACGACAATCGTTATTTATTATCTGTCGGCGTCGCTAAAAGAGTCGCGCAGTTGCAAGGCGGGGCGAAACCGCTGGTAGAGGTCGCCAAGTTTGAAAAACCTGTCGATATTGCGTTACGCGAAATTGCGGCGGGTCTGATTGAAATCAAAGCCTAATGAACGAGGATTTGCCATCAAAGATTGCGACGATTCGCGATCCGAACGAGGCAAGAGAGTTTCTATTTAGCCTGATCGACACTCCGTCGATTAGGTCGGCGTGCGAAAAAGCGGCGAAAGCGCACGAAGGGCAACTGCGAAAAAGCGGCGAGCCGTATGTAGTCCATCCGCTTCTTGTTTCCGCCGCGACCGCGTTTTTTGGCGGCGACGAAGCGATGGTGATCGCGGGGGTTTTACACGACGCGATCGAGGATACCTATTACGATTTTGCGTCGATCAAAGCCGATTTTGGCGACGACGCGGCTAACCTTGTCGATGGGCTGACCAAGATCGATAAAATCCGCGAGGAAAATCTGATCCCTTCCGATCGCACGGACGAAAAGCTGATCGAATCGGCGCTAACCTTTAGAAAAATGCTGATTGCCTCGATCAAAGACGTTCGCGTTTTGGTGATAAAACTCTGCGATCGAACGCATAATATGCTAACGCTAGACGCGTTGCCCGAAGATAAAAGACGGCGCATAGCCGAAGAGACGCTAGTCGTCTATGCGCCAATCGCGCATCGTTTGGGAATAGGGCTTATCAAAACTCTGCTAGAAGATAAAAGTTTTTATTATATTTTTCCAAAAGAATACAAAGAGATCAACGCTTTTATAATAGCGCGGGGACATTCGCTCAGACTCGGCTTAAACGCCTTTATAGCCGAAGTTCATAACCTCTTACTTCAAAACGGCTTTGTAGAGGACGGCTTTGAGATCGCCTCGCGCTTAAAACACTACTATTCAATCTATACAAAAATGCAAAGAAAAGGCATAAAGATTGACGAAGTTTTGGATCTAATGGCGGCTAGGATTTTGGTAAGAACTCCAGAGGATTGTTATAAAGTTTTGGGTTTATTACATACGCGCTATCGTCCGCTGATCGCTCGTTTTAAAGAGTATATAGCGCTACCCAAAGAAAACGGTTATCAAACGTTACATACCACGCTTTTTCACGCAAGCGGTATTTACGAGGTTCAAATCCGCACTTACGATATGCACAAAACCGCCGAATACGGCATTGCCGCGCATTGGAAATATAAGGCGGGCGCGCTTTCGCCGAAGTTAGGCTGGCTAGAATCTATGCAGTATAGCGGCGAAAATCCTCTCGATTTTTACGAGCTTGCCAAAAACGATCTTTTTAGCGATGAAATTATCGCGTATTCTCCGCGAGGCGACACCTTTACTCTGCCTAGAGGCGCAACCGCGTTAGATTTTGCTTTTATCGTTCATAGCGACGTAGGATTAAAGGCGATCGCGGCGCATATAAATCGCGTTAAACAGCCGTTATTAACGGAGTTAAAAACGGGCGATCTCGTTCAGATCGACACGGGCGAAGAGATTATGCCGCGTTGCAGTTGGATCGAGGCGTTAAAAACCTCTAGGGCAAAAAATATTTTACGGCACGCGTGCAACCATCGAAGCCGCGAAATCGATCGTCTTAGCGCGATGTCGATCATTCGCTTCTGTTTAGACGAGGACGCGCTGGCTCTTGAAACGTGGCTTAAACTGCGCGGATACGACGAAGCTCTATACAAAGTTCCGAAAGATAATAAATTGCTTGAAGAGATCGTTATGCGTTACCATAAAGATAAACGCAAAAAATCGATTTTCGGTCTTTCGATCGCCGCGCCAAAACGCTATCGGATAGAAAATATCGAAATCGTATCCCCAAAGGCTGTAAGCGCGATCGATTTTGAGCATTGTTGCCAGCCGCGATTTGGCGATTCGATCCTTATGTTTTACAACAAAAAAGGACGCGCCTCGATCCATCATAAACTGTGCGCTTATGCCTATAAACTGCTTAAAGAGGGCGGTAACGCCATCAAGGCAAATTGGACGGGAGGAAAAGCGGAATTGTTTAAGCTGATCGTTAATCTTCAAAACAAAAAAGGCGAGCTTTTAACGTTTTTAGAGTATTTATCAAAACGCGACGTAAATATCACGACGCTATCTTTAGGCGACGGCGCGGAAAGCTCTTTAACTTGGTGTAGCGTGAGCGCCGAATTTCCTATGGCTACGTTTAGCAAACTTAAAGGAGCGATCGAAAAAAAGTTTATGGTAATCTCTTTTGAAACGGCGAACGACGCCTATAAAACGCAAGGCTCTCTAAAATGATCAATAAAGCGTTATTAGAAATTAAACGCGGCTCTTCAGAGTTAATAGGCGAAGAAAAGCTGATCTCCTGTTTGAAAAAATGGTTTGAAAGCGGCAAAAATTGGCGCGTAAAAGCGGGTTTTGATCCTACCGCGCCAGATCTGCATCTTGGGCATACGGTTCTTTTTAGCAAATTGGCTAGATTGCAACAATACGGCGCGATCGTTCAGTTTTTGATCGGCGATTTTACCGCGACGATAGGCGATCCTACGGGCAAAAATCAAATGCGCAAAGTTTTAAGCCGCGAAGAGGTTCTGCTAAACGCGCGAACTTATAAGGAGCAGGTTTTTAAGCTCCTCGATCCTCAAAAAACGCAAACGGTTTTTAATAGCGAATGGTTAAGCGCTATGAGCGCGGCGGATTTAATAGCGCTTGCGAGAGAGACGAGCGTGGCGCGTATGTTGGAGCGCGACGATTTTGAAAAGAGATATAAATCGAGAACGCCGATCGCGATTAGCGAGTTTTTATATCCGCTTTTGCAAGGTTACGACAGCGTTAAATTAAAAAGCGATATGGAGCTTGGCGGCAACGATCAGAAGTTTAATCTTTTAATGGGGCGGCAACTGCAAAAAACCTACGGTTTAGAGGAGCAAGTCGTTATGACTATGCCGCTTCTTGTCGGGCTTGACGGAACGCAAAAGATGAGCAAAAGTCTAAATAATTATGTCGGGGTAAGCGAAAGCGCCGATACGCAATACGCTAAAATACTTAGTATCGACGACGAACAAATGTGGCGGTGGTACGAGCTTCTAAGTTTCAAAACGTTAGAGGAGATCGAAAGGCTTAAAACGAGCGGCGAACACCCAAAGGCGATCAAAGAGGCTTTGGCGCTAGAACTGACGGCGCGTTATCATAGCGAAGAAGCGGCGCAAAACGCTAAAAACGAGTTTGATCGCGTTCATAAACGCGGCGAGATTCCAAGCCAAACGGAGCTTTTTTGCTTTGACGCTCCCGTGTGGATCGGCAAGGCGTTTATGGAGGCGAAATTGGTAGGATCTACGAGCGAACTGAGCCGTATGATACAATCTAGATCCGTTAAACTTAACGGCGAACTAGTTACAAACTTCAAAAGCGAGCTTGGAATCGGCGAATACGTCGCTCAAGCGGGCAAAAGAAAGTTTGCGAAAATAAAGGTGGGCTAACTTGGAATTTAAAGAGATCAAAATCGGTCGCCATACGCTTAAATACCCTATTATTCAGGGCGGTATGGGCGTGGGGATTAGTTGGTCGCGGTTAGCCGGAGCGGTAAGTCTTGCGGGAGCGTTAGGGGTAATTAGCGCGATTGGCACGGGCTATTACAACAACCGCTCGTTTGTTTCTAAACAGCAATTCGGACGACCTGCGGATACTGAGCAGTTTTATAACCGCGAAGCGACTTTTCAGATTTTCAAAGACGCCAGAAAAATCTGCGGCGATCGACCGCTAGGAGCGAATATACTTTTTGCGATCAACGATTACCCTAGAGTTTTTAGAGATTGTTGCGAGGCGGGCGCGGACGCGATTATTACGGGCGCGGGGCTACCTATGAATATGCCCGAATACGCGCAAGATTTTCCAAACGTAGCCTTAATTCCAATCGTATCTAGTCCGAAAGCCTTGCGGCTGATCGCCAAGCGTTGGGAGCAACGCTACAAAAGAGTTCCCGACGCGGTGGTGTTAGAAGGTCCTCTAAGCGGCGGGCATCAGGGCTTTACTTACGAACAATGTTTAGATCCTAACTACCAACTTGAAAATCTTGTTAAACCCGTCGTGCAAGAGGCGCGAAGTATCGATAAAAATATACCCGTATTTGCCGCGGGCGGGATATGGACTCACGACGATATAGTTAAATTTATGGAGTTAGGCGCAAGCGGCGTTCAGATCGGCACGCGCTTTATTGGCACTTACGAATGCGACGTGCCGCAGGCTTTTAAGGATTTATTGATCGGTTGTAAAGAGGGCGATATAGAGCTTTTGCAATCTCCCGTAGGCTACCCCGCAAGAGGTATCCGCACCAAACTGATAGAACTTGTCGATAAGCGTCAGGGTCCGCCCATTCGTTGCGTGAGCAACTGCGTGGTTCCTTGCCATAGAGGAATCGAGGCGAAAGCGGTCGGTTACTGTATCGCGGACAGACTTGGCGACGCGGCGGAAGGCAATATAGAAACGGGGCTGTTTTTTACGGGGAGCAACGGCTATCGGATCGATCGTTTAATAAGCGTCAATGATCTGATCAAAAAGCTGGTTTATGGGGAAAATTGCTAACGTTCTTTTTATCGCGTTCTCGTTTTTCGCCGCCGCGCTTAACGCGCAATCGATCGTTTCTTATCAGTATGACGGCGCGAAACTAGTCGTCAAGTTTGAAAGCGCGATCGACGAAAGCTCATACAACGATTTCATCATAAAGGCGACGGCAAGCGAGCCGTTTCGCCGCGTGATCGACGTAAAAGCGACGTTTTCAAATAAACCTTTCGAGGATAAAAAAAGTTCGAAAGTCGCCGCGCGTATAGCGCAGTTTAATTCTAACACGGCGCGAATCGTCCTTTCAAGCCAGATTAGTTTTGATATAACGATCAAAACCGAAGATAAAACGATGACGATCGCGATCGCGGGTAAAAACGCCAACGTTTTTGGCGATCGCGCTCCGATCGTCGTTCTTGACGCGGGACACGGCGGCAAGGACGCGGGCGCGATCGGCATAGGCAAAAAAAAGGAAAAGGATGTCGCGCTTAAGGTAACGCTTCTGACGGCGCAGGCGTTGCGCGCGCGCGGCATCGACGTAAAGATGACGCGTCAAACGGATAAGTTTGTGAGCCTTCACGATCGCACGGGTATGGCGAACAAGCTAGAAGCGGATATTTTCGTGTCGATCCACGCCAACGCGGTTGCGTCGCCAAGCAAATTGGAGGGCATAGAAACTTATTTTCTATCGCCCGCGACGAACCAGCGCGCAAAAGAGGTGGCGGCTTTGGAAAACTCCGTCGTCGTTGATACGATGGAGAAAAACGCTAAAGAAACCTTTTTGAACTTCCTAAACCGCGAAATGGTCGTCAGATCCAATAAGCTCGCGATCGACATTCAGCGATCGCTTCTCGTTTCGGCGCGAGGGATTTATAGCAAAACCCGCGACGGAGGGGTGCGAGAGGGGCCTTTTTGGGTGCTAACGGGGGCGCAAATGCCCGCCGCGCTAGTCGAGATAGGTTATATCACCCATAAAGAGGAGAGTAAGCGGCTAGAAAACGCTAATTACCAAAAGGCGATCGCCGAAGGGATCGCAAACGGGGTCGAAAATTACTTCTTAAATAATTGGAAAAGGTAGGCGAGGTTAATGGGCGAAACGATTTTAAATCATTATTCCGATAACGCGAAAGCCGTAATTTATAATGGTTCCTGCCTTGATTTTGTTTGTAGCTTGCCCGATCGCCGTATAAAACTGATTGTAACTTCGCCGCCATACAACATTGGTAAAAGTTACGAAAAGAAGACGCGCTTATCCGAATATTATAAAGAGCAAGAAAAAATCATAGACGAATGCGTTAGAATCCTTGCCGACGACGGCAGTATTTGTTGGCAGGTCGGCAATTTTGTCTCAAACGGTGAGATTGTTCCGCTTGATATTTTACTTTTTCCCATTTTTCAAAAACATAAGCTAAAACTTCGCAACAGAATTATTTGGAGTTTTGGACACGGATTGCACGCTTCAAAGCGTTTTTCGGGACGTTATGAAACGATTTTATGGTTTACTAAAAATAATGAGTATACTTTTAATCTTGATCCTGTGCGAATTCCGCAAAAATACCCCAATAAAAAACATTTCAAGGGCGCAAAAACAGGCGAGTTTTCCTGCAACCCTTTAGGCAAAAATCCAAGCGATATATGGGATATTCCAAACGTAAAAAATAATCATATTGAAAAAACTATTCATCCTTGCCAATTTCCAATCGAGTTAGTAGAGCGGCTGATCTTGTCTATGACAGATGAGAAAGATATAGTATTTGATCCTTTTTTGGGCGTTGGTTCCACAACGGCGGCGGCTCTTAAAAATAATCGCGTTGGCATAGGATGCGAGACGATCAGGGAATATTACGATATAGCGTTAGAGCGAGCAAAGGCGGCAATGGAAGGCAGTTTGCAAACGCGCCCAATCAATAAGCCAATCTACGATCCAAATAATCCAAAACAAACTCTTGATTTTGAAAAAACGTTACAAATACAAAAATCTATAGCGCAACGATCGTTATTTGCGGAAGGAGCGTAGATATGAAAATTGCCGAACGCTATTCGCATTTAAATGGTTTAGAGTTTTTGCTTGTACATAAAAATAAGTTATGGAGCAAAATACAAGAGGTTATCGAATCAATCAATTCGCAAGAGTGTAAAACAAAGATATCGCGCGAAAAAAGAAAAGCGGGAGAATCGCTTTTTAGCCCAATTGAGCTAAACAAAAAATTCAAAGAAAAATTATCGGCTTTTGGTTGGAGCGAGAGCAGAGTAAGTTATTGGGTTACAAAAGATGAAAAACTGATCAGAAAGACTCTTGCAATGCCGCCCGTATCTCAAAAAAAAGAGATAGAAGCGGCGGGCGAAAAAGCGATATATAGTTACAATCAAACCGATTTCACAAAAGATCGCGTTTCTATTGAGGTTCAATTCGGTAAATACTCCTTTGTAGCTTATGATCTCTTTGTTAAACATTTAGCTTTTTATATTGGCGATCAGATAGACGTCGGAATTGAAATTTTACCTATGAAAACCTTACAAGAGCAGATGAATTCGGGGGTATCGTATTACGAAGGCGAGTTATATAACGTCGTTAGACAGGGGCGCGGCGTTCCCGCCGTTCCGCTAGTTATTCTTGGCATTGAACCTTAAACTTAGAGGAGCAAATGGAAACGATTTATGATTTGGCGGTGATCGGCGGAGGACCCGCGGGGATCGCAAGCGCCGTCGAGGCGAGCGCGTTGGGCTTAGAAAAGGTGGTTCTTTTTGAAAAAGGACAGAATCATTCGGCGACGATCAGGAGCTTTTACAAAGATCATAAGCGCGTCGATAAAGATTGGCGCGGGCAAAAGGTAATTTTAGAAGGCAACGTGCATTTTATGGACGGCACGAAAGAAAGCACGCTAGAGCTTTTCGACGCGCTATTATCTAGCCATACGATCGAGACGCGCTTTAATACGGAGATCGCGGCGATCGAGCCGAAAGAACCTTTTGAGATTATTGCGCTCGGCGAGACTATAAAAGCTAAAAACGCGATCGTTGCGATCGGCGCTATGGGCAAACCAAACAAACCCGATTACGCGATTCCTACGACGCTAAAAGATCGCATACAGTTCAACCTTGACGCGATCGGTTGCAACGAACGAATCTTAGTCGTCGGCGGCGGCGACAGCGCGGCGGAGTTTGCGCATTATCTTAGCGATTGCAATAACGTTACGCTAACCTATCGTAAAGATAGATTTACGAGGGTTAATCCGATCAATAAATCGATCATAGAACACCACGCGGCGATAGGCAAAATCCGTATGAAACTCGGCGTAGATATTTTAAGTCTAAACGACGAAGGCGCTCGCGTAATGGTCAATTTCGCAAACGGCGAAAAAGAGGTTTTCGATCGGATCGTTTACGCTCTTGGCGGTTCGGCGCCGCTTGATTTTCTAAAGCGTTGCAATATCAAGTTGGATAGCGAAGGAAAAGCGATCTACGACGAAAATTATCAAACGAACGTTCCCGGTCTTTTCGTAGCGGGAGACGTGGCGGCTAGAATCGGCGGATCGATCGCGGCTAGTTTGAATCACGCTTATAAGATCGTGCAATACATAAAAGCGCATAGATTATGAAAAGCGCGATCAGGGAGGAAACGCTTAAAGAATTAAAAGCGATCGGCGAGGTTGATATTCTTATAGGCGTTCCTAGTTTTCATTGCGAAAATACGATCGCTTTTGCGATCGAGGCGATCGCTTTTGGATTAGCAAAATACTATCCCGATAAAAAGTCGGCGATCATAATAAGCGACGGCGGCAGCACGGACGACACGCGAGAGATCGCAAGCTCCGTCAAAGTCGGCGCAATTCCGAAAATCGTTTCGATCTATCGCGGCGCGGCGGGCAAAGGCACGGCTTTTCGACAGATTTTAGAGTCGGCTTCGGCGCTAAACGCCAAAGCGATCGCCATATTTGAAAGCGATCATAAATCGACGACTCCCGAATGGACTCGCAACGTTTTAGATCCGATTTTAAGCGGCAAATACGACTTTATCGCGCCAGCGTATAAACGTTATAAGTTCGACGCTATGATCACGGGAACGATCGCTTATAATTTGATTCGCTCCGTTTATGGCGCGAATATAAGACAACCGATCGGGGGCGATTGGGGATTGGGCGCTAATTTCGCGCGATTTTTATTGTCGCTTGACGAGTGGGAGAGCGACATAGCGAAATACGGCGTAGATATATGGATAACGACGCGATCGCTCGCGTATAATTTTCGCGTCGCGCAAGCGCGTCTTGGCGTTAAGATTCGCCCGCAAAAAGATCCAAACGATCTAAGCGTTATGTTTTATCAGGTCGTAGG
>JAISRI010000007.1 GCA_031273735.1 Helicobacteraceae bacterium | reverse complement strand
GCGCTTTTATAATTTTAGGCGAAGCGTTATAGGCTTTTTTAACTAGTCGCCAGCGACGCGAAGCTCCGCCCTGATCGTTATAGATCGAGATAAATAACTTGCCGTTTGGCGACGTTAGCGGTTCTATATTTGCTAACGCCTCGTACATCGCGCCAGTGTGATGTAAAACGCCCCACGAATAGACGACGTCAAACCTGCCGAGCGAATTAAGATAGTCGCGATCAAGAACGCTTCCTTCGCCGATCGTCCAATCAGGATCGCCGTCGTAATAGCGGCGCTTTAACTCCTGCGCGCAGGCGACGCTTTTAGGATCGTAGTCAAAGCTAACGACCTTTGCGCCTAGCCTCCTTGCGGCGAGCGAGCTAAGCCCGCTTCCGCTTCCCGCGTCTAAAAAACTTTTGCCGATAAGAGTATCGGTTTCAAGCGCTTTTTTAAGGTCTTTTTCGGCTTCGGCAATGCGCTCGTCGTTAAGACTTTTTAGAAACTTTGTCCAATTTTCGCCAAAATCAAAACGCTCGCCGCTTGCGATCTCTTCGCTATGCGCCGCGTTTTTACTCTCTCTCTCTCTCTCTCTCTAGGTTCATACGATATTCCTTATTAAGAATTTTGAATATTCCACGCTTGAAACATTAGTATATTCCATAAATAGTAATGCCAATTTCTTTTGCCCGATCTATGTTCGTTCCATTTGGAAACGATCGGCTCCGAATTAAAAAACCCTTCGCGTTCCAAACGATAGACGCTTAAAAGATCGTCCGCCCAATCGCGCAGATCGCCGCGTAGCCATACGTCGATCGGCGCGCCAAAACCCATCTTTGGGCGATCGACGAGCGAAGCGGGCAGATAGCGGTAGAGGACTTGGCGAAGAAGCCATTTGCCCTTGCCCCCTCGTCGCAAAAATCGGCGCGGCAGACTCCACGCAAACTCGGCTAAACGGCGATCCAAAAACGGCGCTCTAGTTTCAAGGCTAACGCCCATAGCGGCGCGATCGACCTTGACCAAAATATCGCCCGGTAGATAGTCGCTCTGATCGATATAGCGCATTTTGCGGCAATACGCGCCGATTCCCTCCGCGCTAATCGGCGGCGGTTCGTTTGCGCCCAAAACGATCGCGTTTGGATTCTTAAAACCGCTCGTAAGCCAAAGATAGAGCTTCTCTTCGTCTTCAAAATCGATGATTTCCGAAAGTTTAGATAGGCGATCGCCGATTTTTCCGCAGTTTCCTAAACGGCTAAATATCTTCGCCAAAAACAAGCGCGAAAAACGAGGCAGAAACCCGATCTTTTTCATAATTTTTTCGGCTAAAAAATAGCGATCGTAGCCCAAAAACATCTCGTCGCCGCCGTCGCCGCTTAGGGCGACCGTTACTTGCCGCCGCGTCATTTCGGCGATCAAATAGGTTGGGATTTGCGAGCTATCGCCAAACGGTTCGTCGTAAAGCGACGGCAACTTTGGAACGACCGCCAGCGCGTCCGCGCCCGTAAGATAAAGCTCGGTGTGATCGGCGCCAAGCCGTTTGGCGACGCTTAGAGCGTATGGAGCTTCGTTATATCGCGGCTCTTCAAAACCGATCGTAAAGGTTTTGACGGGGCGCGAGCTTTCGGATTGCATAAGCGCGACGACCGCGGAGCTGTCGATTCCCCCGCTAAGAAACGCCCCCAAAGGCACGTCGGCTACCATTTGCGCTTTGATCGAACGGCGGAGCAAAAATTCTAGATTGTCGATCGCCTCCGTATCGCTCAAATTTTCTAGCGTTTGACCGCGCGCCAAATTTGAAAGACTCCAATACTCGCGCTCCTCGATTGCGCCGTTTTTGAATGTTATATAGCGGGCGGGGCGAAGTTTTTTAATCCCTTTATAGATCGAATAAGGCGCATTGACGTAGCCGCGGCGAACAAAAAGCGCCAATGCGTCTCGGTCGATCGAGCCGTCAAAATCGGGGTGGGCGCGCATAGCTTTCAGTTCCGAAGCGAATAAGAAAGTTTTATGCGCCCAACCGTAATAAAGCGGTTTTTCGCCGAAACAATCGCGGGCTAAAGTCAATGTTTTTTCGGCGCGATCCCACAGAGCAAACGCAAACATTCCAACGCTTTTTTTCAGCGTTTCCTCTACGCCCCGCGCGGCGATCGATTCTAAGAGAGTTTCGGTGTCGCTATGTCCGCGCCAATTCGCCGTTAATGCGCGGCGTAACTCCAAATGATTGTATATTTCGCCGTTATAAACGATAACGAAGCGTTCGTTCGCGCTGATCATCGGCTGTTTGCCCGCCTCGCTAAGATCGACGATCGAAAGCCTTCTGTGCGCTAAAGCTACTCCGTCGTTCGCGTCGATCCAAACTCCGCTATCGTCGGGGCCTCTATGCCCGATCGCCTCGCTCATTTTCGCGGCGATCTCTTCCGAAACGACGCCGCCTAAATAACCGATTATGCCGCACATAACAGTTCCTTATAAAATAATTCGTAACGTTTTACCATATCGCCTATTTCAAAGTTCTTAATTACGCGATCTCTAGCCTTTTGGCTTATCTCGCGCCGATCGCTTTCGCTTAGAGCTAAAAGCTCCAAAACCGCTTTGGATAGCCCTTGCATATCGCCAATCTTAACGATCTTGCCCGCGTCGCCTACGATATACGCGCTATCTCCCGCGTCGGTCGCCGCGCAGGGAACGCCGCACGCGAGAGCTTCGCCCAAAACGTTGGGAAAAGCCTCGCCGTATGAAGACGACGCATATACGTCCAAAGCCGCGCAGATTGCGGGAATATCGTCGCGCTTGCCTAATAGATAGGTTTGCGCCGCGATTTTGTTCGCTTCGATCGCCTCTAAGATTGCGGCGTTTTTTGAATCGATTCCTTTGCCGACGAGAACGAAACGCGCCTCTGGAACCGCGCCGCGTATCATACCCGCGGCTTCGATAAATCCAAGATGGTTTTTTTGCGGATCAAACCTCGCGATCAAGCCAATCAGCGGCGTTTTGTCGTTTACGCCAAGTTCGGCGCGGATTTTCGCCCTCGCGTCGGGGTCTATTTTAAACGCGTCAAGATCAAAGCCGTTTGGAATCTCGCGCATTTTTGCGCGATCGTAACCTAGATCTTCGTGAATCGCCCGCGCCGCTTGCGAACAAGAGACGATTGCGCTCGGAAGCCGCTTTGATAAAAACGCGCATATTTTGACGACCAAGCGGGTGGAAAGTTTAGTTTTATCTTTGTCTAGATTCGAGTTGCGAATACACCACGCAATTTTTTTAACGCCCGCGAAACGCGCCGCTAAAGCGCCAAGTAGATCGGCGTGATACATCCATGTATGAACTATATTTGGTTTTATCTTTCGTAAAAGCGCGATCAAAACGAAAAAATTAAAGGGATTTTTAAGATTTATTTCGGTTACGGAAATATCGAGCGCTATAAACTTTGGCGACAGATCGCCTCGCTTTGTTAGCGAGATAATACGCGGATTAAAACGCTTGCGATCAAGTCTCGCGATAAGTTTTAATAACGTCGTCTCCGCGCCGCCCGTATTAAGCCCCGTTATAATAAAGACTATTGTAATTTTATCAAGCGCCTCCCAACTCCTCCTCGCCATCTTCTCCAACGAAAAACGATCGATAATCGACGATCGTAGTTTTTCTCTTAAGTTCGGATCGTTTTGCGATCTTATAAGAGCCTTTTCGATCGCTTCGGCTAGCGCTTTAGAATCTCTTGGAGGAGCGACAAAGCCTAGATCGCCAACGATTATCGCGCTATCGCCCACGTCGGTTACGGCGCAGATCGTTCCGCAAGCCATAGATTCCGCTATCGAGTTTGA
>JAISRI010000093.1 GCA_031273735.1 Helicobacteraceae bacterium | reverse complement strand
GAATTTCTCGTTTTGGAAAGCGCTCAAGCGGGATTAAGTTGGCTGACTATCCTAAAAAGACGGGAAAATTATCGAAAAGCGTTTGCGGGTTTTGACGCTCAAAAAGTGGCGCGATTTACAGAAAAAGACATAGAACGTTTAATGCAAGATTCTGGCATTATTCGTAACCGCAATAAAATAGAATCCGCCGTTTCAAACGCCCGACTGTTTCTTGAAATCCAAAAAGAGTTTGGCAGTTTTTGCAATTATCTAAGATCGTTTCTGCCAAATAAAAAGCCGATTATCAATCGCTGGAAAACATTGGCTCAAGTTCCCGCGACTACGCCGCTTTCCGATACTATCAGTAAAGATATGAAAAAAAGAGGATTTAAGTTTTTTGGCTCGACTATCTGTTACGCGCATTTGCAGGCGGTAGGTTACGTCAATGATCACTTGATCGATTGCGCTTATCGTTTTGTTTCGTAACGCAAAGGGTCGAATTTTATTAGCGGCAGAAGCGCCTCGATCGTTAAGCCCATCGCGCAACTCGTATAGCCTTTTTGGGAGATAATATACGGCTTTGCGAAACTTTCTACCATAATCGCGCCCGCTTTGCCCCGCCAATCGCCGCTATCTAAATAGCGCTCTAGATCGTCCTCTTTAAACGGAGCGAAACGATAGCGCGTTTGGCTAATATCGATTAACTCTTTATCGCGCGAGCTAAAAGCCGAACAGGTAACGATCGCAACCTCCGCGCCGCTTTGCAAAAGTAGCTTATTTTTCGCGTCGCTTCGATCGCGCGCTTTTCGCAAGATTTGATCGCCGATCGTTACTACGGTATCCGCCGCGATAATAGCGTTCGCTTTGCCGTAAAGAGCGATCGCGCCGCGCAGTTTTCCGATCGCGGCGGCATAGACAAATCTAAACGGCGGCAGATCGCCTAAGCTCTCCTCGTCAAAGTCGCTTGGACAAACGCGAAAATCTATACCCTCGCCGCGCAGTAAAACCGCTCTTGTCGGCGAAGCGGAGGCTAAAATAATCAATGTTTATCCTTTCTTTAGAGTTTGAAGGTTAGCCTATTTATACGCCCGATTTTATAAATAATTCGCGCATATTTCGTATAACGTTTCAGCTATATGCTGCGTTTGAACGTACTCCAATTATTTTACTTAATCTTATATTTATTTCTCTCTATGAGCAGTAATTATTGTATTACTATGGATATTGACCGTTATTATACAGCCCCCTATCGTTATATACCAGTTTTTACCTCTTCTAACGATATGACTATTTGCGTTTCCGATCTTTTGTTTGCACCATTCAACAACATCATCATTAACGTCTAAACAAAGATTTCTCATTATCCGCTCCGCGCCCAATTTGGTTGTATGTAGTTTTTCCACAAATATTTTATTCATATAATTTTTCCATTATTGTTTAGCGAGCGAACAAGGGCTTTGCGTAGCAAAGACCAAAGCAAAACCGTAGCTTCGAGCCGCCTAACGGCGGCGAAACGTAAACATTCCTGTTATGTGTAGTTGGAGCGTACTCCAACTTTTTATTTATAAATTTTTTCCATGTCTTCAATACTAACTCATCTTGTTACTAAGTTAATACCAATATCATAAGCTTTCTTGCAATCATTGGGAAATACGTTTTCCCTTACTTTTCTTTTTTTGCTTCATCAAAGTATAATGCATCGTATTTCGTGTAATCACTGAATTGATATGTATCGTAACTTAAAAGTTCGGCTGTGTAGCCGCCAAACTTTTTGAGAACGCCTGTATTCATTAAATATATATAAGAATAGATTTTAGACTGGGGCTTTGTTACGTTCATTGTATAGATAAAAGCCCCATTCTTTTTATTAGTAACATGCCAGTGTTTTTTATTACTATATGAAGTATTCATAAATGCAAATCGTTCAATAAACGAACGCATCATTCCGGTCACATCTCCAATATAAATTGGAGAACCAAACACTAAGGCATCGGCTTCCATTGCTTTTTCCAGAACTGGGGTAAGTTCATCTTGTAAAGCGCATGAGCCAATATATGATGTTTCCTTTCGTTTGCAAGCAAAACAGCTAACACAGCCTTGATATTTAATATCTATTAAATGTATCAATTCGGTTTCCACGCCTTTAGATTCAGCGCCCTCTAACGCCGCGTTAATCAATTTCACAGTATTACCCCTTTTACGAGGACTACCATTAATAGCAATTACTTTTTTCATTTTGTCCACGATAAACTCCTTATATTTTACAAAGGGTCAATCCTACTTTACAGCGGCTCTTTCCTAAACTCTCGTAATAGTAGCGAATACAAACTTTCTTTCATATGATTAAACCTCCATTCGGTTTCTTTCAGACGTAAGCAAATAGAACTTCTTGATTTATTTCAAACATAATCGATCTCTTTAAGATATAAGTAAAACTTATCAACGCATTCGGTCTCTTTAAGATGCAGGTAGAACTTATCCTTGCGTAGCCCCCTAAACTTAGCTAGTCGCGTTTTAGCTACTCCCCAAAAGCTCTCAATCCCATTGATATGGGCTTTCCCATTAGCAAAAACATTATCGCTATGTTTAACTCTATAATGCCTCTTGTATCCCATATTGACCAACCCATCGTAGGCTTTCCATTCGTCTGAATAGATCGTTGAATCTATAGTCGTATGAAGCCGTATAATAGGAACAAGCTCTGAGGAGGAGCAGTTTTTGACGAATCTGGGTATAGACCTTATCATTACGTTTCTTCATTCCAAAGACGATTGTCTTGCCGTATGATCCTCTGCCTCTCTTGCCTTTTACTCGCTTTGCGCCGAAATAGCTTTCGTCTATTTCTATTTCTCCGATCGTGAAATAGGACTCTTTTTCTGCTAAAGAGGCGATCCTAGCTCTAATCTTTGATAGGAGAGCGTTGATCGTATTACGGCTTATGTTTGTAATCTCTACAATCTTGGCGGCTTCAAAGTCTGCGCAAAAAAGCTTTAGAACCTGTCTGAACTTACGTTCAGATAGGCGCGTTCTCCTTAAATACTTGTTCAACACGGTTATATCCTAGCTTTGATAGGATCAGAGGATACCTAAGGTAGGATTGAGCCGTTTAGTTAGCCCTTTGTTTCAATGCGTCTTCACCTGTTATAACATTTTATCCGACAAGTATTTGCCATATTATGCTCCAAATGAGCCAATTTCCAGCAAATTGCCTTCCGGGTCAGCCACATAACAAGTCCGTTGTCCCCATGGCATTGTTGTCGGTGAAAAAACGCTTGCAACGCCCAAATCTATAAGGCGTTTATATTCTTTATCGACGTCGTCATAACTTTGAAGGCTAAACGCTATTTCCATTGTTCCATTTAATCCTTTGGGATAATTAAATTCTTTTGAAACCATATTTTCAAAATCTTTTCTTCCAAACATTATTAAACGGCATTTTCCCGCTTCGAAATCGGCGTTAGGATCGCCGTTCCAGTTGGTTTTTAATCCAATAACATCGCGATAAAATTTTACCATCGCTTCCATGTTATTTACAAAAAGTCCAATACAGTCTATTTGCATTTTATACTCCGTTTCTTTTCTCTATTTATCAATTCTATCAAACGCGACATATTTTTCTTTCAAGGAGATTTTGCCGACGCTATGCCCAAACTGAACAACCTCTTTTTTATAACTCAAAAAATAGCGCTCTATCTCAAATCCGATAATGTTTTTAACCTCTTCAAAAGAGAGCTTTAGAACGGCGCTTCCGTTGGCTTGGATATATTTCCATAACTGCTCGTATTTGCTCATGATCGTATCCTTTTATTGCAAAACCCTATTTTCAGTCTTTTTTGGCGACGCTAAGACGTTCGGCAGGTGCGATCGAAGATCGCCGCCCTATTACGCGGCGGCTTTACGCTCCTCGCGCTCTTGCTGGCGGTTGCCCAACCAAGCCGCAACGATACCTAACGCGCCAAGTCCGCCGATAATAATTAAGCCAACTATTAAGACGTCCATTTTTCTCCTCCGAAGTTTCGCGCTGTAGCGTTTCGCAAACGCTCCGCGCCGATCTGTGAACCCGCTTGCGACGCGTCTTGCCGCAAAATCTCGTTCGTTTGGCGCGGCGTGTAGTATAAGCGGCGATAAGCGCGAGCCTTATTTGTCCGCGCCGAACTTTGCGAGGCGGATCTCTTAGCGCAAAACTTAAGCCAAAGGGCGATACAATAGCGAGATGATATTCTTTTTATAGTTAATCCTTATCGGCTTTTTTCGTAAATCTCGGATTGGGACTCCGCAAACGAAAGAGGCGCTTTTATGTCCTGAAAGGTTAACTATGAAACGCGTTCATAACGGCTCTATCTCCATCGCGGAGATTATCAACGATCCCTTCAATTTTACCTATAACGAGATCTGCGGCGCGATCGGCGAGAGCGGCGCTAAATCGATCTATTCGCTTTTATACAAAAAGGATTTTGTTAAAAAAGCGCGTTCGATATGGATAAAAGAGGTAATCAAAGACGCGCAAGCGAATAAATATATTTTTGAGTTATCCGACAATAAATATATAGAAACCGTCAGTATTAAGCGAAGAACGGGCGTTAGCGCGTGCGTCAGCGCTCAGGTTGGCTGCCCGTGTAAGTGTATTTTTTGCGAATCGGGCAAAAACGGCTTCATAAGAAATCTAAGCGCATCCGAAATAGTCCAGCAGGTCATTTACCTAAAAGAACGCGTAAATAGAATTGTATTTATGGGCATAGGCGAACCGCTGTTTAATTACGATGTGTTGATAAAATCGATCCATATCCTAAGAGATAGAAACGGGCTAGATTTCCCCACAGACGGTATTACTATTTCAACGATCGGGACGATAAAAATGTTAAAGAAAATACGAGAGGAGCATATAAAAATCCAGCTAACGCTATCCCTGCACGCCGCGGCGCAAAAGGTTAGGGATTATCTTATGCCCGCAACGCGAGGAAACGATATAAATGAAACGGTTAAAGCCGCTTTGTCATATTCAAAACGGCATAATAGAAAATTGGTCGTAGCCTATCTGTTATTGCGCGGCATAAACGATAGCGCGTCGGATATAAAAAAGCTAGTCGAATGGTTCAAAGGCGAAAACGCGATGATCAATCTGCTGGAATACAATAAAACTAGCGGCGCTTTAACGTCGGTAGATAAAAGGCGGCTAGAACATTTCAAAAATAGCTTGCTTAGCTATGGCATTGAGGCAAAAATAAGATCCTCTCGCGGCAGAAATATAAACGCCGCTTGCGGTCAACTTGCAAGCAGGTATAATAAAACATAAGGCGTATAAACAGAGCGGCAAAGCCGCTCTTATCGGCGAAACGCATACATACCTGTATTTTATTATTATTTTTCAAATATTGGCTAAAATATTTTATTTATTTTCCGCAACCTTTTTTAATTCTTTATTCATTGCTTCAAATCCTAGTCTCGTATTCTCAAACTTAAATAAAGGAACCAAAATCCCGTTGAATTTTTCGCTTTGCTTAAATGTTGTCGTTGCATTGTTATTATCTATCAAAACCAATTTATGTTCTCCGTCGAATAATCCGGGTATTATAAAATTACCAATCCAGCTTATCTCTTTATTTTTTTCAAATTTCAAAACTTTGGGATTAAACGTCATTTCTTTTTTTCCGTAAGGCGCAACCTTAACGGTTATTTTATTGCCGACTTTAACTTCGCCCTTTACCATTTTTATAAAAGGGTTCCAATTAGGATAATTATCAAAATCTTCAAGAATCGCCCAAATGTTTTCAGGTTTTGTATTAATTTGTATCTCCGTATCTATACTAAAACCGTTTTTCTTAAACATAATTATTCCCCTTTAGAATATAGATTTATTTTTCTCGATCGCAGAACGATCTTGGTTTACATTCATATCGCTACATATTCTTCAAGCGAAATCTCGCCGTCTATAAATCTACGGTTAAATTCGCGGCTTTTTTCGCTTAAATTGAAACCCTCTAATTCTACGGAAGCGGTGGCGAATTCAATAGCTTTTTTTCGTCTGGCTCGCTCGCTATTGGAGATCGCGCTTATTTTATGATCGCCGCTATAAGTCGTTTCGCGATCGACGTCTTTTTGCATATCTGCATCTATCGCCATTTTATGTTCCTTTGTTTGTTTGCCTAATTATACCGCGCTTTCATGGCGTTTTTACAATTATTTATCCTCTCGCCGTTTTTTAATGGTTTTATCGTTTTTAATCCCCAATCATAATGACTTGACGTTGCCGAAATCAAATATGAGCCTAACGACGTTGTTCCCGTCCATTCATATTTATTTTTTGTAAATAACTCGTC
>JAISRI010000088.1 GCA_031273735.1 Helicobacteraceae bacterium | reverse complement strand
TTGTTATAGGTCGAAAAAGCGGCGCGCCATCGATATGAGTTTTTGAACGTCGAGGGTCGGCTCGTAGTAGATTAAAATGTTGTTAAGTTGCGCTCTAGTCAAAGCGCCTTTTTCAAAGTTTTTGTGTATTCGCTTACCGCGCTTTAACGCCTCTTTGCTTTCCGTGCTGGCGACGTTGATAATCATCACCTTGCCGTCCGTATCCATCTGCTCTAAAAGCGCGTCGTATTTATAGATAAGGTTTTCGCCGTCCACTCGATCGCGAAACTTACATTCGATAATATAAAGATGGTTGTTTTTGATCATTAAAATATCAAATTCATTTTGAACGGTAACGCCGTTAATCGTTTCGTAACGCACCTTTGCGCCGGCAAGAATATCGTCGAACTTTAGCCGATCGACTAAATGATATATCAGCTCTTCAAAAAGCTCGCCTAGAATATAGTTTATATTTTCTGGTTTTCCGCGTCGATTAACCGCGCCTATTTTATAGAGCGGGCGAATAATAGCGCTATATATCTCCTCGTTGATATTTTTGCCTTCCATAACTTGCTTGCGATACTTTTGAAACAGCGAAAAATTGGCGGCGATCTCTTGAACGAAAGGTTTTCTAAACTCCAATTCTTTTTTGCTTTTCGCTTCAAGTAGTTGGTAACCTTTAGAGGCGATATGATCGTCGATATTCATATTGCGGTCGACGGCTCTTTTTTCTAATCCGTTATTTGTTAAAATCGATAACTCGTTGGTGTAACGCCCATATATTAAAAGCGTCGCGCCCACGTCCAATAACTCCTTAGATAATATGATCGCAATATCCGCTTCGCCGTCGCTAACGTTGATGTAAAGCTGATCGGGCGGCGCAAAGTTAGATATCGAGGTAGAGAATCTGATTAGAGAAGCGATGTCGTTTTTTTCAAGCCGCATTTCGCGTAGCGTGCATTTTAGACGATATTTGGAGCGTAGCGCGTTTAGTCCCCGCGTAATTCTAGCCGCGTTTTTATCGTCGCGTTCGTTGGCGTTGTAAACCAAGATATGAAGCGTTATTTCCGATTTATATTCAAAAAATACGGGCAAGATCGACGAGTCAAAATCTCCTAATAGCGAAACTAAAACCATAGTCCGATCTTTATCGCGCTAAAATCCGCCATTTGCAAGAGAACCTCTCGTTAGTCGTTAATGAAAAATAATCATAACATATTAAAGGACGCGAAAAATGACGAAGCGCTAGGAAGAAAACTCTTCCTAACGCTTCGCAAGCAGACTTTTTGGTTTAAGAGCGCAAAAGGGGCTGGATTAGTAATCCATACCGCCCATTCCGCCGCCCGGCATTGCGGGAGCGGCGGGTTTATCTTCTTTAACTTCGCTTACCGTCGCTTCGGTCGTTAGCAAGAGGCTTGCCACTGAAACCGCTTTTTGCAACGCTATGCGTTCTACTTTTGTAGGATCGACGATACCCGCTTCAAACAGATCTACGTATTCGCCCGTAGAAGCGTTGAAGCCTACGTTCGGCTTTTCTTTCTCTACGGCATTGACGATAACGCCGCCGTCGTAGCCCGCGTTTTCGGCGATCTGACGAAGCGGAGATTTTATAGCGCGAAGGATAATTTCAGCGCCAATCGCTTCGTCGCCCTCTAATTTGATATTGACTTTCGCCGCCGCGCGAACCAACGCTACGCCGCCGCCGATCACAATACCTTCTTCCACAGCCGCTTTGGTTGCAGAAAGCGCGTCGTCGACGCGATCTTTTCGCTCTTTCATCTCGATCTCGCTCGCCGCGCCGACTTTGATCACAGCTACGCCGCCGGAAAGTTTCGCTAAGCGTTCTTGGAGTTTTTCGCGATCGTAGTCGCTCGTCGTCTCGCCGATCTGTTGTTTGATCTGCGCGATTCTAGCCTTGACGTTTGCGCTTTCGCCTTTGCCATTAACGATCGTAGTGTTTTCTTTCTCGATAATGACGCGAGCGGCTTGACCGAGATCGGCAAGCGTAATGCCCTCTAAAGTGCGCCCTAGTTCTTCGGCGATCACCTGTCCGCCCGTCAAAATGGCGATATCTTCAAGCATAGCTTTTCTGCGATCGCCAAAGCCGGGCGCTTTAACCGCCGCGATATTTAGCACGCCGCGCAATTTATTGACGACAAGCGTCGCTAGCGCTTCGCCCTCGACGTCTTCAGCGATAATCAAGAGCGGTTTGCTCGTCTTAACAAGTTGCTCGAGAAGCGGTAAGAGATCTTTCATAGACGAGATTTTCTTGTCGAAAAGCAAGATATAGGGATTTTCTATCTCGGCTTGCATTTTTTCCGAATTGGTTACAAAATACGGCGAGAGATAGCCGCGATCAAACTGCATACCTTCGACGACGTCTAGTTCGTCGGTGATGCCTTTAGCTTCCTCTACGGTAATAACGCCGTCTTTGCCCACTTTTTCCATCGCTTCGGCGATTAGTTTGCCGATCTTCGCGTCTTCGTTTGCCGAAACGGTCGCGACCTGCTCGATCTCTTTTTTATCCTTGATTTCGCGGCTGATCTTTTTAAGCTCCGCGATAATGACTTCGCTCGCCTTATCCATACCGCGCTTAATGCTGATCGGATTTGCGCCCACAGTTACGTTTCTTAAGCCCTCTTTGAAAATCGCGTGGGCTAAAATCGTCGCCGTGGTCGTGCCGTCGCCAGCTTCGTCGGCGGTTTTGCTCGCCACGTCTTTGACGAGCGAAGCGCCCATATTCGCAAGCGGATCTTTAAGCTCGATCTCTTTAGCGACGCTTACGCCGTCTTTGGTGATGTGCGGCGCGCCGAAACTCTTTTGAATTAAAACGTTGCGTCCTTTAGGACCCATCGTAACCTTTACCGCGTCCGAAAGTAGCTTTACGCCCTCGTAGAGCTTGTGCCTCGCGTCGTCGGAAAAGAAAATCTCTTTTGTTGCCATCGTTTATCCTTTGCGTTTTATTTGCGAACGCCCAAAATGTCGTCGTTCTTTTCGCTGTTGTTCAACACAACGTAGTCTTTGCCGTCGATCTTGATCTCCGTACCTGCGTATTTGCCGAAAACGACCACGTCGCCTACGGCGATTTCGCCTTTTTCCTTGATCGCTTTACTGATCGCGACCACTTTGCCGTCAAGCGGCTTTTCTTTCGCGTTGTCGGGAATGATGATACCCGATGCGGTTTTGGCGGGTTCTTCGCTTCTTTCTACAAGAATGCGGTAGCCCAGAGGCGTGAATAGCATTGATTCCTCCTAACGAGTGATTTTTGAGATTGTGATTTTAGCGCTCTAAACCTTAGAATGCTAAAAGTATTATACAACATTTAGTCTATCATTGTCAAGTCTTTGTTCTAGCCCGTAACCTTTCCTCCCTCATCCCCAAAAACTCCAAAAGCCATCTTTGTCGTCGTAGGCTCTTTTACAAGAGATTCGGATTGAAAACGCTTTTGCCGCCTCTCTTAGCCGTAAGCGCCACTAGGCAGGTTAGCGCGTTGTCGCGTAAGTCCAAATCTACGCGCCGCGAAATCGGCTTGAAAAATTGATCTTTTGTCGCAAAATAGTTGAAAAAGGTAATAGTCGGCAGGCGTTTCGCGCTACGCCATCTTTAGGAACGGGGGAATTGCGCATTTGAAAAGGGCGGCGCAACTTTATCGCGCTACGCCGCCGCAACAAAGCTATTTTAGCTTGACAAGCAAACCTTTCACCTTTGTGCAAAACAGTAGCGTACCAACGTTCTTCTCCGTTACTTCGTCGATCTGAGCGTTGACGATTATATCGCCGTCGATCCCTCGAAATTAAATAAGCGGCGATCGCAAATCAACTTACCCTTCAAAAGCTATAATTTTGCAAAAATTAAAGGAAAATTATGGATTTTGGAGCGCCTTACAAGAGCCAAAGCGTAAAAATTATGCTACTTGGCGGCGGCGAGCTTGGCAAAGAGGTCGCAATCGAAGCGTCGCGTTTAGGTTTGGAGGTGATCGCCGTAGATCGCTACGCCAACGCCCCCGCGCACCTTGTCGCAAACAAAGCCTATACGATCGATCTAAAGGATAAATCGCAAATTTTGGAGATTATTAGGCGCGAAAAACCCTCTTATATTCTTCCCGAAATCGAGGCGATCAGTATCGACGCGCTACTCGATGCCGAAGCCGAAGGTTTTAACGTGATTCCAAACGCTCGCGCCGCGCAACTTACGATGAACCGCAAGGGCATTAGAATTTTTGCCGCCGAAGAGCTAGGGTTGAAAACAAGCGCGTATCGTTTTGTGAAAAACTACGACGAGCTTGCGCAAGCGGCGGAGGCGATCGGTTTTCCCTGCGTGATCAAACCCGTGATGAGCAGTAGCGGACACGGGCAGAGCGTAGCCAAAAGCGCGGACGATCTAAAGCAAAGTTTCGCTTTAGCGCAAGAAGAGGCTAGAGGCGACGCAAGCGAACTGATTGTGGAGGAGTTTATCCACTTTGATTTTGAGATCACGCTTTTGACCGTCCGCACCGAAAAAGAAACGCGCTTTTGCCCGCCGATCGGACACGCGCAAAGAGACGGCGATTATATCTACTCTTGGCAACCGATCGCGTTAAGCGAAACCGCGCGCGAAAAAGCGGAAACAATCGCGAAGCGCGTAACCGACGCTCTTGGCGGACGCGGAATTTTCGGCGTGGAACTTTTTGTCAAAGGCGAAGAGGTTTATTTTAGCGAGGTCAGCCCCCGTCCGCACGATACGGGTATGGTTACGTTAATCACGCAGAATCAAAGCGAATTTGCGCTACATATACGCGCCGTTCTAGGTTTGCCGATTGGATTTAGTTTGATTACGCCAGGCGCAAGCGCGGCGTATAAGGCGCAAAACGAAAGCTCCGATCCCGTGTTAGAGATTCCCGATTCGGTTTTTACCGATCGCTCGTTTGCGCGGATTTTCGGCAAGCCAATCAGCCGAAAAGGACGCAGGCTCGCCGTCGTTTTGGCGGCGGATTCTACGGCTGAAAAAGCGTTGCAAACGGCAAGAACGTTAGTCGCGCAGATCAAAGATCGCTAGTGATTTTATTAGGTTCTACAGGTTCGATCGGACGCTCGACGCTCGACGTCGCCGAACGTTTTCATCTGCCGATCGAAACGTTGGCGGCGGGTTATAACGTCGATCTGCTAAACGATCAGATCAGGCGTTTCAAACCGCGCCGCGTCGTCGTAGCCGATCGCGTCGCCGCGCAAAAGGTTGATTTTGACGGCGTGAAATACGGCGAAACGGCGCTTTTGGAGGCGATCGAAGAGAGCCAAAGCGATCTTGTCGTTAACGCCCTTGCGGGTTTTCTTGGTCTTGCGCCCACGTTAAAGGCGCTTACATGCGGCAAACGGTTGGCTCTCGCAAACAAAGAATCGCTGGCGTGCGCGGGAGCTTTTATCGCCGATAAAAACCTGATTCGTCCGATTGACAGCGAGCATTTCGGCGTTTGGTATCTCGCGAAAGATCGCCCGATCAAGCGGATCGTCTTGACGGCAAGCGGCGGCGCTTTGCGCGATCTGCCTCTGGAAAATATTGAAAACGCCGCGATCGAACAGGTTTTGCGCCATCCGAATTGGTCGATGGGCGCGAAGATCACGATCGATAGCGCTACGATGGTCAATAAACTTTTTGAGCTGTTAGAGGCGCGTTGGCTTTTTGATATTTGCGCGATCGACGCTATGATTGAACGAAGCTCCGTTTTTCACGCGCTCATAGAGTTTGCGGACGGCTGTATCGTCGCGCAAGCCGCGCCTACGGATATGCGCCTAGCGATCGCCTACGCGATTATGGGCGAGGTAAAATCGCCGTTTGCGGGCGAGGTCGATCTTTTTAATCTGCCGCCGATTCGCTTCGAGCCGATCAAAAGCGATCGCTACCCCGCGTGGGCGATCAAAGAGCCGCTGTTAAAAACGCCCGAACTTGGCGCAGTATTAAACGCGGCGAATGAAGCGGCGCTGTCTCTTTTTCGATCTGGCGCTATTAGTTTCGGCGCGATCTCGCGTTTAATTCTCGCCGCGTTTGATCGCTTTAACGCGCCGCCAAAATCGATCGAGGAGACGATCGCTTTGCATTACGAGGTTTT
>JAISRI010000014.1 GCA_031273735.1 Helicobacteraceae bacterium | reverse complement strand
GCGGTTAAATGTCCTTTTTTGCAAGCCTTTAGCATATTATCGGCGTTAAATTTTGTATCTGGATCGCCAATCATAGCGATCGTAATAGAAAGCGAATCGTTAAGAGTTTTAACCGCGTCGAAAACGCCCTCTTTATCCTCTTGCAAATCTTTATTGTAAGCTAACGGCAAACCTTTCATAACCGTTAATAGCCCGATCAGATCGCCAAAGATTCTGCCCGTTTTGCCGCGTATCAATTCAGCCGCGTCGGGGTTTCGTTTTTGCGGCATAATCGAGCTGCCCGTCGTGAAACGATCGCTTATTCTGATAAAACCAAACTCGTTTGACGACCACAAAATAAGCTCTTCGCATAAACGGCTAAGGTGCGTTTGCGTAACGCTCGCGTTAAATAAGATTTCTAAAGCAAAATCGCGATCGCTTACGCTATCGGCGGCGTTCAAAGTAACGCCGTCAAAACCAAGAGCTTTTGCCGTTGCCGCGCGATCGATATTATGCGGGGTTCCCGCTAGCGCCGCGCTACCTAAAGGCGAAAAATTATTACGAATGTAACTGCTATCAAAACGCTCAAAATCGCGCATAAACATCGCGCAATAAGCTAATAGATGGTGGGCTAAACTGATCGGTTGCGCATGCTGTAAATGAGTATAACCCGGCATTAGCGTTTTTGTATGATCTTTTGCGATCGCAAGCGTCGTTTTGATAAGTTTAATCAAAAGAGCGCTAATCGCCGCGTTTTGCCGCAAAACCAATAGGCGAAAATCCAGCGCGACCTGATCGTTTCTGCTTCGCGCCGTATGAAGCCTTTTTCCCGCGTCGCCTATAAGCGCCGTTAAGCGCGTTTCGATCGCCATATGAATATCCTCGTCGGCGATCTGAAACTCAAACTCTCCGCGCTCGATCTCGCCTCTAATTTGCTCTAATCCCGATCGAATCGCTTCAAAATCCTTCGCGTCGATAATTCCCCGTTTTTGCAACATTTCGGCGTGCGCGATCGAGCCTTCTATATCCTCTTTATACAATACGCGATCAAAGCCGATCGAAGCGTTAAACTCCTCTAAAAGTTTGCTAACGTTCTCTTCGCCGCCGTCGCCCCAAAGTTTGGCGCTCATCTTGCCATCTCTATCGCGCGAAGCTCGCGGATCACATTAACTTTAATTTCGCCCGGATATTGCAGTTTTTGTTCGATTTCGTTCGCGATCTCTTTGCTTAAAAGCGCGGTTTCCCGATCGTCTATATCGCTGGCATTAACGATCACGCGCAGTTCGCGTCCCGCGGCGATCGCGTAGGTTTGTAAAACGCCCTTTTTGTTCGCGGCGATATTTTCAAGCTCTTCCACGCGCTTCAAATAGCCTTCCAAAACCTCGCGCCGCGCGCCTGGTCTGGCGGCTGAAAGCGCGTCGGCGGCGCATACGGCGGCGGCTTCGATACTTAGCGGATCTTCGTGTCCGTGATGGGAGTTGATCGCGTTTAGCACCACGTCGCCCTCGCCGTAACGTTTGCATATATCCATACCGAGCGTTACGTGGCTTCCGTCGCGATCCTGCGTCATCGCTTTGCCAATGTCGTGCAAAAGCCCCGCTCTTTTGGCGAGCTTTTCGTTGCCGTCGAGTTCGGCGGCGATAATTCCCGCCAAATACGCCACCTCCAGCGAATGCGAAAGCGCGTTTTGCCCGTAACTTGCGCGGTATTTTAACCGCCCGATAAGCTTCACGAGTTCGGGATGCAGATCGCTCACGCCAAGATCTAGCGCCACGTTTTGCCCGTCCTCCAAAAGGCTCTCTTCAAACTGGGTTTTTACGCTGTTATGAATCTCCTCGATTCTTGCAGGCTGGATTCTCCCGTCTTCCAAAAGAAGCTCGATCGTGCGCGTGGCGATCGCGCGGCGATACAGATTAAAACTGCTAATGATTATCGCGCCGGGCGTATCGTCGATCACAATATCCACGCCAAGAAGATTTTCCAACGCTTTGATATTGCGCCCTTCTTTGCCGATAATGCGCCCCTTATACTCGTCGTTACTAATCGCCACAGTGTTGATCAGCCGTTCGTTGGCAAATTCGCTCGCATAACGAGTCGTCGCCTGCGCGATGATAAAGTTCGCCCGCCTACGCGCCTCGTTTTTCGCCTCCGTTTCGGCTCTGCGGACGATATTCGCGGAATCCAAACGCGCCTTTTCTTCGACCTGCGCCAACAATACGCGCTCCGCCTCCTGCGCGCTCATTCCCGCCGCCTTTTCGATTGCGCTCTGCGCCTCCAAAAGTCTCTGTTCGTTGCGCTTTTTTTGATCTTCAGCGTCCTTTTGAAGCTTTGCGGCTTCTTTATGCAATCTGTCGATCGCTCGGCGCTTTTCCTCGATCGCCTCTTCTTTTTGAGAGATAAGACGAGTTTTGCGCTCTTGCTCGCGCAAAGCCGCGCTAAACTCCTGTTCTACGCGCTTTTTTAGCTCCAGCTCCTTTGCGCCGAGTTCGACTTTGGCGCGTTCTAAGATCATACGCGCTTCGTTCTCGATCGCCTTGGCTTTGGCTTTTGCCTGCGAGACGCGAACGGCGTGCCGCGCAGCGTTAAGTTTGCTCGTCGCCAGCCAAGCGGCTACCCCGCAAACAGCTCCTGAAACTAATCCTACGACAATATATTCGACTATCATATCTGTTCCCTAAATTGCAAATCGCCCTATTGCCGCTCGCCAGATAATCCCCTCGCAAATCCCAAGCGTCGCAAACTTTCGGCGCGCCTAGAAAAAATGGTTGCACAAAAATCACTATCGGTTTCCTAACTAATCCGCAAACAAAACGATCATACATACCTTTGCCAAATCCGATGCGAGCAAAACTAGCGTCGACGGCAACGGCAGGCGCGATCAAAACGTCGGTTTTTTTAATCTCCCGCAAACTATTAGCGGGGGTAAATATACCTAATGACTGACGACTCAAAGGCAGCCGATATGGTAGCGCTTTGAAGCTAACGCCCTCTACAAAAGGCGCGTAAAGTTTAGCTTTCCAGCGAAGCGCTCGAAAAAGCGGGCGCAGATCGGCTTCAAACCAGAGCGGCAGGTAAATGATAACGCTTTTGAAACGTAGCTTTTTAAGTAATTTAGCTAAGTTTTTGCGCGTTTTTGCGCTTTGCGCCGCGCATTGCGCTTTCGATCTCGCCTTTAGTTTTTCCAGCGCTATCGCTCTAATATCGTTTTTGTTCATAGCTTCTAGCCGTTTTAAGATATAATTTTTCTTTTTGGAGCCAATTATGTTAGCACGAACCTTTATTTTTATCTTTACGATCGCCTTTTTCGCGCTCGGTTGCACGGACGATCGCGCTTCAATCGCAAATACCAAAAGCGGCTTCGAGCTTAAGCTATTAAACGGCGAGCTTTTAAGCGCGCGGATCGAACCGTCGGAAGGACGCTTTAACAACGTGGTTTTAGGTAACGGCGACAAGCCCGTCGTTTACGCTTTTTTCACCACCGTTTGCCCCGAATGCGCCAAAGAGATACCCCATCTTATCGATATTAAAAGACGCTACGGCGATAAGATCGATCTAATCGGCGTATTGGTTGAAAACAAAGCGGCGGACGAGGTTAGCGATTTTGCCGCGTTTCATCAGATCAACTACTCCATAGCGCTTGGAGCGGGCGCGTTTCGGCTTGCCGACGCGGTGGGCGGCGTTCGATCAATCCCCGCGATACATATCTACGACAAAAAGGGCAAATATGTCTCCCACTTTGTCGGGCTTGCGCCGCAAGAGATGCTTGAAACCCGTATAAACGAAGCGTTAAAGACCGATTAAATATGCTTGGATTTTTAAGAAAAACGGCGGAGGCTATTCGCTCGATCGTCCCAAAAACGCAAAGCGTTTCGCCGGAGCTCTTGGAAGAGGCGCTACACGAAGCCGATATGGACTACGACGAGATCGAAGCGCTTATCGATCGATTGGTTCTGCCAATTACCGCCGATCGATTGGAGTTTGCGCTTTTAGAGCTTCTGCCCGCGTTCGAGCCTTACGAAATTACGCAAAAGCCGTTTGTGGAACTTGTGATCGGCGTGAACGGATCGGGCAAAACCACCACGATCGCAAAACTAGCCAAACGTTACAAAGACGAGGGTCGCGGCGTTATGTTAGGCGCGGGCGACACCTTTCGCGCCGCCGCCGTAGAACAGCTAAAATCATGGGCGGCAAAGCTGGACGTTCCGATCGTTTCAGCCGTTAGCGGCGGCGATCCTTCCGCGCTCGCTTACGATACGATCAGCTCCGCGCTGGCAAAAGGAGTCGATCGCGTTTTGATCGACACCGCGGGCAGATTGCACACGCAAAAAAATCTTGGCGAAGAGCTTAAAAAGATCGTCCGCGTTTGCGACAAAGCCTATAAAGGCGCGCCGCATAGAAAACTGCTTGTTTTGGACGGCACGCAAGGCGGATCGGCTATCAATCAAGCAAAAGAGTTTAACGAGATCGTAGGCATAGACGCGATGATCGTTACAAAACTCGACGGCACGGCAAAAGGCGGCGCAATCTATTCGATCTCCCGCCAACTACAAAAACCGATTTTATATATCGGCGCGGGAGAGAGCGCCGACGATTTAATCGAGTTCAACGCCCGCTCCTTTACGCAAAGTTTTATCGAACCGTTTTTTAATTAGAGCCTATCAACAGGCGTTAATAATCTGCCTTCGTCGAAAAGATCGAAGGCGGTTTGGTATGTTGCGACGGCTCTGCGGACGCTTTCATTTGCCGTATTTGCCGCTTTCATAGGACGCAAAACGATAAAATCCCCGTTTGCGACGATAAATCCAAGAAGCGTTTTAGTCGCGATCCAAGCCCTGCCATCTTCTTTGCTCATAGCGAAAATATCGCGTCCGAAAAAGCGCGATTCATAACTCCAGCCAAGCAAACCAAAAAGCGTAGGAGCAACGTCGATCGTAGAACACAAAATATCGGATTTTCCAGCGCTTATTAACTTTGGCGCGTAAAAGAAAGAAACGATCTTAAAAGAATTGCGCCGCATAGCGTTTTGATCCTCTAAATCAGAATCGCCCACGACGACAAAAATCGTATTATTAAACCAAGATTTTGTTTTGGCTTTTTCTATGTAACGTCCAAGAGCGTAATCAAAATAGCGCAAAGCTCCCTCTTTCGAAAAATTAGCGTCGTTTAACCGCCCTGACGGAAAACGATACGGAAATTCGTTTGAAGAGGTTAATAAAAGTTGATGAAAAGGCTTGTTTTGCGCATAAAAACGATCGGCGCGCATAATCGCTTCGTTAAATAAATCTTCGTCGGCAAGTTTTTGCTTAGTTTCAAAGTTTATATTTTCGGGCGCGAAGTGATCGCGATCGATACTTTCATATCCGCTCAGCGATGCAAAACGATCGATATTATCGAAAAATCCGTAATCTCCGTAGATAAATAATCTGGCGTAATTTCGCGCTTGAAACATTCTAGCCCACGAATTGATTTCGCCGTTTTTTAATCTACGCGCTATAGGCTCGCCCGCGATCGGAGGAACGCTTAAAGTTATCGCCTCGATCGTCCTGTCCGCGCCTGTCGATCTCATATTGGAAAACTCAAACGACTCTTCAAGAGCTTTATTGATATACGGCGTGTTTTCTCCGATAGAGTTTCTATCTAGATTCTTGGCGATAATAACGATCGTATTAAAGGTTTTTTCATCGCCTTTAACGGAAATTGTTTTGCGAAAATCTCGATTTGCTTCAGATAAAAAAGCGGCGTTGTTATCCTTCGCCTCGTTGATGGCGATCTTAAACGCCTGTTCTCTAGGCGCTTTTGGATAAAAAGATCGATAGTCGATTCTTCCCGATCGTTTCGCGGAAAAAAGCTCGTAAATACCGTTGCGTTCAAGCGCTTGAAAAAATCTATCTTCGCTTGAAATCGGCGAATAAACAAAAAAGATCAAGACGGCGATCGCGACGTGGATCCAAAAGAGCGCCAATCTTAAACGAGGAGTCCATAAAATGCGGCGTATGGATTGGCTAAAAACGCTTTTTTTAAGGATAAGAGAGCTAGCGCCTATCGCCGCGATCGCGCTTAAATATGCGACGATCCGATAGTTATTAAAAAGCGCGTTATTGTCGGAGCTTCGATTAAAGAAGTAATCGACCGCGATATAGTTAAATCGGCTATGAAAACTTCCCCAAAATAAAAACTCCGCGATAGCCGTAAAAAATACGAAAAATACAAATAAAAAAACGACGATCGACAGATATATTTTACCGCGCGTTTTGGCGTAGAAATAGTCGTTAAAATAGAGAATAAAAATCGCGGGAATAATTAGCAAATAGCTAAGCGCGGACAGATCGTTAGCCACGCCCAAAAACAGCGCGCGCAAAAAAGCAAAAAACCGCCAATTAAAATCCTCGCTAAAACTCGTGAAAAGCGCGATTCGCAAAATCGCTCCCGCGATCAAAACAAGCGCGGCGAACGCGGCGAGCAGGCGAATTTGTAAAAACGAAAAAATCTCTCTCATAAAGCCCTAGTCAAAAAAGTTTTGCTATTTTACCCGATCGAGAGCTTCTCGCGCGTAAGCAAAATCGGCGTAAAATTGGCGCGATCTTATCAAAAAGGAACGAACAATGAGCTTAAATCGTTGGTTACTGCTATCGGCGTTTTCGGTTAGCGCGTGGGCGCAAAGCGTTTCGATCGACGTTTTGGACGCGACAATCAAGGATAAAAGGGTTTCTGGCGCAACCGTCATATTGCAACAAACGGGCGAAACTAGCCTGCAAACGACGACAAACGCGCAAGGCAAGGCGACGATAAACTCGCCAAAAAATATCGACGCAAACGCGATACTGATCGTTAAAAAGGACGGGTTTTCGGATCTTGTGGTCAAATGCCCGTGCGACGGGCTAACCTACGCGCTTAGCCCCGTGATGAAGAGTTTGGACGGACTACGGATCGTGCTTTCGTGGGGCGCCGCTCCAAAAGACCTTGATTCGCATTTGGTTTATAGCGATAAACAAATCTACTTCAACACAAAGGGAAGCGGATCCGCTTATCTTGACGTCGACGACGTTGATAGTTACGGACCGGAGACGATCACCATTCAAAAACTCGCGCCAAACGAAACCTATATCTATACTGTGCATAATTTCAGCGACTCCGACAAAGCAAATAACGGCGCTCTTAGCAAAAGCGGCGCGAAAGTTTTTGTATATGCGGGGCAGTCGCTCGTAAAAACTTATAACGTCCCGCGAAATATAACGGGCAACGTTTGGACGGTATTTAAGATCGACGCTAACGGGCAGATTATCGATCTTAACGCAATTGACGAGCGTATATTTAAAGGCGTGGAGGCAATCCATAGCGAGGATATAAAACGTTTTGCTGAAAAAGCGTCTGCGGTTAATATAGTTAGCGCTTCGATCGCGCCTAAAGCGGTAGAGTTAAATAACGAAGGCGAAAGGCTTTACCGCGCGGGTAATTTTCAAGATAGTATCTCTTACTACCAATTGGCGGTTGAAGCCGATCCGCGCTACGCGCAAGCGTATAGCAATATGGGGCTTTCATATCGCAAGCTAAACCTATTTTCCGAATCGATGTGGGCGAATCGAAACGCCATATCGATCGCAAGCGGCGAAGGCGCAAATATAGTGCGAGCAAATTCCTACTACGAAATCGGAAGGCTTTACGAGCAAAACGGATCTTTCTTAGACGCGCTAAACTATTATAGGTTAGCTAACGAGGAAAACCTAAAACAGACTTACGATAAAGCAATCGCGAGAGTAAAAGCTAAACTTTAATGCCTATGCTTCGCGTATCGGCGGTCGCGCTTGCGATCGCCGTTTGTTGTTTTGCCGTTTTGCCGCCGGCGTTAATCGAGCGCAACGACGACAATCTATCGTTTGACGAAGCCTCTAAAATCGAGATTTTATCGTTTGCCAAAACGATCCTTTCAGAGCCGTTTTTAACGCGGGAGTATTTAGCGCCAAAGCTCGATCTAAAAGCCGATCAGATCAATCTTGAAAGCGTTAATAAAATTCGCTTTAGAACACTGGAAAACCTGCTTATCAACTATAAAGCGGCGATTGGCGATCAAAACGGCGAACTTCCGCGTTCTACGCCCGAAGCGCAGTTAAAACGATTAACGCAAAACTTTGCCATAAATAACGCGAAAGAAAAGTTTTATCGCGCCTATTTTTACGAGCAGTTACGCCTTGCGGCGCTCTTTCCTAAAATCAGTAGCGAGATCGATCGTTTTAACGATAACGAAATCTTGGGAACGGAGTTTAACGATCGCGTTTTTTATCTAACCTACGACGACGGACCAAGCGATCAAAACGGCTCTACGGATCGACTTATAAAAGCGTTAAACGATCGTAATATAAACGCGATTTTTTTTGCGCTAGGATCAGCGGCGCAAAAACGCGAAAACGATCTAGCCGATCTCTATAAAGATCAGTGTTTGGCAAGTCATGGCTGGACTCATATTTCGCACGCGAAAAGCGTTAAAGAGGCGTTAAGATCGATCGAGCAAAGCGCGAATCTATTAAACGCTCGCGCGCATAACTCATATATCGCCGCTTTTCGCCCGCCGTATGGACGGCGCTTGGATAATAGCGATCCGTTTTTTCGCGATAAGATAAAGATCGTTTTATGGAATATCGATTCGCAAGATTGGCAAAAAACAATTAGCGTGAAAGCCGCCGCCGATCGCGTTTTAACGCTTATGCTTGTTTGGCGAAAAGGAATCGTTCTCTTTCACGATATTTACGACAAAGCCGAAATCGCTCTCCCGCTCATATACGATCGCGCCAAAAGATGGAATATCTCTTTCGCAAACTGCCGCTCTATAATTTGAAAAGGAGTTTAGGCAGAAAAACTACTCCATCTCCAAGCTCATAAGCGTTAAATCTTCGCCGTCTATAATTGTTATCTCTTCGCTTTTGCATTTTGGGCAACAAAAATATAACTCGTCTAATTCGGATATTTGTCCGCATTTTTTACATTTGACCGCAACCTTCTGCAAAATTAAATTAAGCGCCGCGCCTTTGCAAAAACTATCTTCGTTAAAAAAATAAAAAGCGCTCTTTAATAGCGCGGGGTCAATACCGCTTAATTTGCCTACCTTAACGACGATATTTATAATCCTATTCGCGCCCGCCTTTTTCGCTTCGCGCTCGCACTGATCCAACAGCGCTTGAACGACTGAATATTCGTGCATAAAAATCTAACAGATTCTCGGTAATAATTCGCCGCTTGGCATATCTAAAAAACGCGAAGTTTTATGCGGCGTTTGCAAAATAACCCGCCCTCGCCGCTCGCCGCCGACGTAGCCGATAATCGCCGCGTTTTTACCCAACTCGCTCGATCGCATAATCTCGATCGCTTTTTTAGCCGCCTCTTCGCCGCGAACCGCCACGATCGCCGCGCCTTCGTTTGCCAGCGCGTAAGGCTCGAATCCTAAAAGCTCGCACGCCCCTTTGACCTCGTTTTTAACCGCGATAGACGATTCGTTAAGCGTTAGCGTCGCGTTCGCGGCGATCGCCCATTCGTTTGTTACGGCGGCTAACCCTCCCCGCGTCGCGTCGCGCATACAGACGATCGGCAATTTCGCGTCGATCAGTAGCGAAACCAAACTCCAAAGCGAAGCGCAATCGCTTTGCAAACCGCTTTCAAGCTCTATGCCCTCTCGCGCCGCAAAGATCGCCGCGCCGTGATCGCCAATCGATCCGCTTGCGATAATCAAATCGCCAACACGCAGATTTTTCGCCGCCAAGCCTTCCAAAATAACCTCGCCAAAAGCCGTTGTGGAGATAAATATACCGCTAACGCCTTGATTTCTAGGAGTTACTTTTGTGTCGGCGGCGATCAACAAGGCGTTATTAACGCGCAACTCCGCGCCAAAAGAAGCTACGATCTCCTCCAAAACGTCAAAGCTCAAACCCTCTTCGATAATAAACGAAGCGGCTAAAAACTTCGGCTTTGCGCCGCGCATTGCCACGTCGTTGCAACTGCCCGCGACGGCGAGTTTGCCGATATTGCCGCCGTTAAATATGATCGGGTCGACCGTAAAGCCGTCGATCGACACGGCGTAGGCGCCGACGGGAATTATCGCCGCGTCTTCGCTTTCGGCAAGGTAGTCGTTGCCAAGAACGCGGGTAAAAACGCGCTCGATCAGCTCTCTCGTTTCCAGCCCGCCCGCGCCGTGCGCGAGCGATATAACGCCGCTCATCTCAAACGGCTTTTAATGAAGTTCAGCCAACTATCCAGCCCCTCGCCAGTCTTTGCGCTCAAAGCGATCGTTTCGACTTCTGGTTTTAGCCGCCGTATTTCGCTTTCGACCCGATCGGCGCTAAACTCAAAAAGCGTCGCTAACTCGATCTTTGTAATTAGCGCTAGATCGGCGGCGCGGAACATCACGGGATATTTCAAAACCTTGTCGTCGCCTTCGGGAGTCGATAGTAAAACGACGTTAATGTGCGCGCCAAGCTCGTAGCTTGCGGGGCAGACCAGATTGCCGACGTTCTCGATAAAAACTACGTCCAAGCCGTCTAAGTCCATATTATCCATCGCGCCGCGCACCATATCGGCTTCCAGATGGCAAGCCGTCCCCGTTGTGATCTGACGCGCTTGAACGCCGAGTTTAATTAGCCGATCCGAGTCGCGGTTGGTCTGCATATCGCCTTCGATCACGGCAAATTTGAAATCCGCCCTCTTTGCCGTAGCCTCTAAAAGCGTCGTTTTGCCGCTACCTGGACTGCTCATCAGGTTGATCGCCAATATACCTTTCGCGTCAAACTCGCGCTGATTGGCGATAGCGTTTTGATCGTTTGATTCCAACACCCGTTTCATAATCGATATCGTTTTTGGACTGTTTAGGCTCGGGTTGTTTTCGACGTTTTCAAGCAAAGCCATAATTTTCCTTAAAAAATAACCGAGATTTTACCTTTAACCTTCTAAGCGGCTGGCGCGAGTAAGTTTGGCGAACAAAACGCCGCGCAAACCGCCGATATGCGCCGCGACAGATTCGATCTCGTTTGGTTTGCCCTTTAATATGATCGACTCCATACAATTATTATGATCGATATGAACGTGCGTAGAGCATAATACGATCGTCGCGTTTTGGTGCGCTAGATCGATCATCTTAGCGTTTAACTCCCGCGAATGATGGTCGTAGATAAGCGTCAGATTGCCATAAACCGCTTCCTCGCCGCTCTCCCACCGCTCGGCGGTGATCTGTTCGCGGATTAGATCGCGCACAAACTCGCTACGCGAGTCGTAGCCTTTGTTTATGATCTGCCGATCGAGCGTTTCTAACAGCTCTTTTGGTAGAGATACGCTAAAGCGGATAGATTCTTCCATTGTTACTCCTCTTTGTTCCAACGCGATCGCTTTCGTCGTTTGGCGAAACTTTCGCGCGATTTTTATAAGCATATTAGCGAGCCTTTTATTTTGAAACGCGCCCGCCGCAAATAAATATGGCTTAAATCCGCGTCAAAGCCGATTTGCGTTATACGTTAAGCGGTAAAATCATAGCTATAGTATCGTCGCTAAGGAAAAACGTGTTTGAAAAACTGATAGAAAAATTACGAGAGGGCAGTTGGATTACGCTGGAAACTAGTCCGTCTAAGAGCGCGAGTTTTCAACCGATTATCGACAAGATCGCCGCGCTTGGGTTGGATAAGAAGGTCGACGGCTGGAGCGTTACGGATAATCCGCTGGCGCAACTGCGTTACGGTTCGCTCTTTGCCGCAATCAAGCTCCAAGCGGCGTTTAACAAGCCCGCGATCGCCACGATCAGTATGCGCGATCGCAATCTGATCGCCATTCAATCTGATATTCTCGGTTGCAACGAGGCGGACGTTCGCGCGTTTTTGGCGGTTACGGGCGATCCCGCGAGTTTGAGCGATCAGCCTCGCGCAAAAGGCGTTTTTGAAGCGAACAGCGTCGAGTTTTTGAAGATCGCGCATTTTTTCAATCGCGGGATCGACTACGCGGGCAAAATAATTTCTCCCGCGCCAAAGCCGATCTATCCCTTCGCCGTTTGCAATAGCCGAGCAAAAAACGCGGCGACGTTAAAACGAAAGTTCGCGCAAAAGATCGGCGCGGGCGCGATTGGCGTAATTAGTCAGCCCGTTTTTTCGCTTGAAGACGCTAGAGAGCTTCAACGTTTGTTCAATGAGGTCGCTTGCGAATTTGAAGACGATCGCAAAAACGCTAGGTTGATCTTGGGCGTTTTCCCGCTCTCTCGCTTAAAAACCGCGCAGTTTTTGCAATCTCGCGTTCCGGGCGTTCGCGTGTCGGATCGCTGGATCGACGCGCTTTTTGAGGCGAACCGCAAAGGCGCGCAAGAGGAAGCGAAGATAGGCTACGAGATGAGCGCGGAGCTTTTGCGGTCGATTCGCAAAGATAAAACGCCCGTTCATATTATGAGCGCCAACCATTTTGAGTTGGCGAATAGGTTGATCGACGAAATCAGGCTTTAGCAAAAATTAAGCTAAGCGCCCAAAAAATGTGCGGCATATTTATAAAAAATCGACTACGCTATGCGTGAAATTTCAACAAAAGGCAAACGATGGCAAAAATCGGCGTCTTCTACGGAAGCACATCGGGACACACGGCAAAAGCGGCTGAAAAAATCGGCGAGGCGCTTGGCAAAAATCACGAAGTAACGATCGTCAATATGGAAGACGTTTCCTCTTTAGACGATCTGCTCGAATACGATAATCTTGTTTTGGGTAGTTCCACTTGGGGACAGGGCGATCTGCAAAACGACTGGCGCGATCCGTTCTCCGAAATGGACGACGCGGACTTTTCGGGCAAGATTGTCGCGCTTTTCGGCGCGGGCGACAGCGAAAAGCACGGGGAACATTTCGCAAGCGCGTTGGGCGTTTTGTATGATAAGATTATTGAAAAAGGGGGCAAAATTGTCGGCGAGACAAACGCGGAGGGATATAAGTTCAAATCCTCTCTAGCGCTAAGAGAGGGCAGATTTGTGGGACTTGCTTTGGACGAGGTGAACGAACCAGATAAGACAAAAACGAGGATCGAAACGTGGATAAAAACGATCGACGACGC
>JAISRI010000208.1 GCA_031273735.1 Helicobacteraceae bacterium | reverse complement strand
CCCCGTCTTTGAAGCGCATAATTTGAGAAGAGTCCGTTTTTGGTTCGATCGTTTCAAAGCCGTAAATCAGCCTGAACCTGCCGTGTCCAAACGTGATCTGTTGTTCTCGCAAGGGATCGAACTCGTAACGCGCCGAAATCGTCTTTTGTTCGCTCTGATCGGTGTCCAAATAGCGAATACCGATCCATAAGTCGCGTTCGGGAACCACGTAAAAACGCGAAGGAGAGGGCGTTTCGCTTGCCTCGACGACCTCTTGATCGGTAGGCGCGACTATCTGCGGCTCGATCTCGGGCGTAAGCATTTCGTTTGGTTGTGGCGACGATGCGACCTCTTTTGCCGCCTTCACAATAGGAGTTTGCGTTGGCGCGGAGACGACTGCCGTAGGCGGGTTTGCGTTATTGGAAACGCCGTTTTGCCAAACGCCTAGCGCTTTTGCGAATATCCAGCCAAGCGCGATCGCCAGCGCTACGAGCGTTACGGCGAGATACGCGCCCGTTTTGCCTTTCTCCTCTTTGGCGACGACAAATATCTCCTCGTTTTCTCGTTTGCCGCCGTGAAACGCCTCGTATTCGGCGACAAGCTCGCTTAAATCCAGATTATATTCGCGTTCTAAAATCTTAAAAAAACCAAGAGCTTTAGCGCGGTTGAAGCTCTCGAAGCGTTTTGCCAAAATTAAGCGTAGCTCGGCTACCGAGATATGCGTTTGGCGATGCATCTCGACGACGTCTATTGTTTTTAAGGTTTCAAATCCGCTCACGTTCTTATCCTATCGATCAAAATTGCCGCCGCCGCCGAAACGTTTAACGAATCAAATTCTCGCGTCATAGCGATTGCGATCTTTCGATCCAGCTTTTTTAGCGCCCGATCGCTTAAACCCTCTCCTTCCGCGCCCAAAACGAGAAGTTTTTTTTGCGCGTCGGTTTTGAAAGTTCTCGCGTCTTCGCCGCTCGCGTCCGCGCCGATCGTTAAAAAGCCTTTTTGCTTGAAAAGCTCGATCGTCTCAAGCGCGTTTGGCGTTAAAAAAAGCGGCATATCCAAAGCCGCGCCGCTGGATACGCGAATTAGCGCTTCCAAATTGACGCTTGAAACGCCGCTAAAAACTATCGAATCAACCCCTAGCGCGTAAGCCGAACGCGCGATAGCTCCCAAGTTGCCCGCGTCCGTAATTCCCGCGCACATCACGACAAACCGCGATTCGAACATCTCGCGGTTATCGCGGAATAAAAGCGGTTTGATTTTAGCCAGCATTCCCTGATGGTTTTGTCCGCGAGCGAGCGCTTGCGCTTTTTTGAAGTCGAGAACCTCGATCGGCTTCCTCGCTTTTTTGAGTTGCGCAAAGAGTTTTTTATCCAACTCTTTGGCTACGAAAATCGTCTCGATCATATCGCAATGACGTTCGATCGTATAAAGCACGGGGCGTTTGCCAAAGATTACCATCGATTTATCGCGATCGTCGCAGTTTTTCATACCACTCTCCCGCTTTCTTATCCGTGAGTTTAGCCAATATCTTCGATAGCGGTTTAATCGGCGCGTTAAGATTTTGTAGCTCGTCGATCAGCCAGTCGTTTTGATCGTTTTTTGGCGCTTCGTCGGCGGCGATAATAATCGTCCACTCCCCTTTGGGATTCATCGCGCAAACCGCGCTTTCAAGCTCGTCGGCAAGCCCAAAAAAACGTTTTTCATATAGCTTCGTCATCTCTTTGAAAGCGCAAACGCGGCGTTTTGGCGCGATCGAACCTATAAGCGCGGCAAAATCTAGGATTCTGTGCGGCGATTCATACAATACGATCGCAAAGGGAAAACCCAACGCTCTTTTTAATTCCGCTCGCCTCGCCTCGGCTTTATGCGGCAGAAATCCGTAAAAAATAAATCTATCCTGAAGCAATCCGCTGGCGGCAAAAGCCGTGATCGCCGCGTTCGCTCCGGGTAAAACCTCGTATTCGATTTTGTTTTTGATCGCGTAATCGACCAAAAGCGCGCCCGGATCGCTTAAGCAGGGCGTTCCCGCGTCGCTAACATAGACGCAGGCGCGATCGAACAGAGCGCGATCGAGTTTTTCGATAACCTCTTTTTCGTTGTGGCTGTGAAGCGCGATAAGTTGCGGATTTGGATAAAAAACTACTTTATGGCGCTTAGCTAAAAGGGTTAAAAGTTTTTTCGTTACGCGGGTATCTTCGCAGAAAAAGATCTCCCCTTTCGTCAGCCGATCAAGGGCGCGAAAGGAGAGATCGTCAAGATTGCCGATTGGAGTCGGCGCAAACGTTAGCGGCAAACCTACGCTAAACCATACTTCTTGTTAAACTTCTCGACGCGCCCGGTTACGTCTACGCTCTTTTCGCTCCCCGTGTAGAAGGGGTGGCATTTGTCGCAGATGTCTAGGCGAATGGACTCCTTCGTGGATTGAATCGTAAAGGTGGCGCCACAGGCGCAACTAACGGTGCATTCGACAAGCTCTGGGTGAAGCTCTTTTTTCATAATATAAACTCCTTAAACGAAAGGCGAATAGTATTTTAAGTTTGCTTAACCCTGCTACGATAGCGTCAAAAAACGAGAAGGAATTGCGTCGTGATCGGCATTGTGAATTACAAGATGGGCAACCTAGCGAGCCTACTAAACTCGCTGGAAAAGATCGGCGTAGAGGCGACTATCGTTAAAGAGGGCGAAAAATTAAAAGGATGCGATCGCGCAATCCTGCCGGGCGTGGGCGCGTTTGGCGACGCTTGCGAATATATGCGTCAAGCGGGTTTGGACGAGGCGATCAAGGAGTTTGCGGCGCAAGGCAAGCCGCTTTTAGGCGTTTGCTTAGGCTTGCAGCTTCTATTTGAAAGCGGCGAAGAATCGCCGGGCGCAATCGGGCTTGGACTGTTAAAAGGACATATAGAGCGTTTTAACCCCGCCAAAGCCGCGCATACGATCAAGATTCCGCATATGGGCTGGAACAAACTTCGCGTTACGCGCCCTTCGCCGCTTTTTAAGGGAATAAACGACGGCGATCGCCTCTACTTTGTCCATAGCTATTACGCCGCTTGCGCCGAAAGCCTCGCGATCGGCAAAGCCTTTTACGGCTATGAGTTTGTCTGCGCGATCGAGCAAGATAACGTTTTTGCGATCCAGCCCCACCCCGAAAAGAGCCACAATATCGGCTTACAAATCTTAAAAAACTTCGCGGAGCTTTAATCCGCGCCTTGCGCTCCTTCGCCTGTGGCGACGGTTTTTTTGGACTATTGGCTAAAATCGCGGTTTTAATTTTTAAACGGATAAGAGAGCGAAAAAGATGATTATTTTTCCCGCGATCGACTTGAAAGAGAATAAGGCGGTTAGGTTAACCAAGGGCGTTATGCAAAGCGCCAAAATCTACGGCGATAATCCCGCCGAAATGGCAAAACGTTTTGAGGAGGCGGGCGCGAAATGGTTGCATATCGTCGATCTAGACGGCGCGTTTGCGGGAGAACCGAGAAACGGCAAAAGCATAGAGGCGATCGCAAAAAACGTCGCGCTAAAAATCCAACTAGGCGGCGGCATACGCGACGAAAAGACGATTCAATCTTATCTCGATCTAGGCGTTTCGCGGGTAATTTTGGGTAGCGCGGCGGTTCAAAATCCCGCGTGGGCGATCGAAACGGCGCGAAAATATCCCGTCGCGATCGGAATTGACGCAAAGAACGGCAAAGTCGCCGTGAATGGCTGGGCGCAAACGGCTGAAGTAGAGGCGAGCGCGTTCGCGGCGGGTTTCAAAGGTAGTAAAGTAGAGGCGATCGTAGCTACGGATATTGGGCGCGACGGGACTTTAAGCGGCGTAAATGTCGCTTGGACGGCGGCGATCAAAGAGGCGTTTGGCGGCTTTACGATCGCAAGCGGCGGCGTTAAAACAAAAGACGAGCTAGCCGATCTAGCTAAAATAGGGATCGACGGCGCGATCGTAGGCAAGGCGATTTATGAAAAGACTATCGACGTTCAAGAGCTTTTTAACCAACTTTAGATACTCTTACAATAGTAAAAGGCTTGCAAGGAGAAGTTTTGAAAATTTTGGTCGTCGATGACAGCTCTACGATGCGCCGTATCATTAAGAACACGCTAACCAGACTGAAGTTCTTAGACCTTTTGGAAGCTGAAAACGGCGCGCAAGCGTGGGAAGTTCTCGTGCAAAACGCGGACGTGGGCGTTCTGATCACAGATTGGAATATGCCCGAAATGAACGGCTTGGAATTGGTCAAGAAGGTTCGCGCCGAGCAAAAATACGTCGATCTGCCTATCATTATGGTAACAACCGAAGGCGGCAAGACGGAGGTTATCACCGCTTTGAAAGCGGGCGTAAATAACTATATCGTTAAACCCTTCACGCCCGAAGTATTGAAAGAAAAGCTCGAAGCGGTTTTAGGAACGAGCGACTGAAGCGTTACGCGCAATTAAAGGTTAGCGGCGTTAGCGAGGAGCTATCTTACGCGATCGGCGCGGCGTTAGATTCTCCCTACGCGCAGGAGGAAGACGGGTTTGCGTTTGCGTTCGCCAATAAGGATTTGGCGATCGAAGAGTTTGTAAGCGTAATCGCGCCAAACGCCGTTTGCGAATGGAGCGAAAAGGACGATAGCTGGAAAGATGCGTATGAAAAGAGCTTCGATCCCGTCGTCGCGGGCGATTTTTGCGTTCGCGCCAGCTGGAAAGAGCCGATCGAAGACAAGATCGACCTTATTATCGATCCCGAAACGGTTTTTGGCACGGGGCGGCACGAAACGACCGCCTGCGCGTTGGAGCTTATCGGCGAGCTTGATCTAAGCGGATCGAAGGTTTTGGACGTCGGTTGCGGTAGCGGCGTTTTAGCTATCGCGGCGGCGAAAAAGGGCGCGGAGATTAGTCTATGCGATACGGATAAACGCGCGATCGAAAGCGCCGAAAGAAACTGCGCGTTAAACGGCGTAAAGCCTAGCAAAATATGGGTCGGTTCGGTCGATAAAGTTACGGAACATTATGATTTAATTGTGGCAAACATTGTCGCGGACGTTTTGATCGCGTTGAAGAACGATTTGCGCCGCGCTTTAAAGAGCGGCGCGACTTTGATCGTTTCAGGCGTTTTGGATCGTTACGAGGAACGTTTCAAAGCGCGCTACGGCGATCTTGAAACATTGCGCGTCGTTAGGCGCGGCGAGTGGCTGACCTTTGCGTTCAAAAATTAAATAGAAAGAAAGAATATGTCCAATCAAAACCAACTTCCGCCAGAGAATAACAACAGGCAAAACAACAACTTTTTCAACAACAACCCTCTTTTGATCTTCGCGCTCTTCGCGATCGCCTCGATCGTGATTTTTAAGTATTTCGCTTCCAACGCGGAGACGTCGATCGACGGCGGACTTAGCGGCGCGGGCGTTACGCGCTCTTTGACGCAAACGATCTCCTATTCCGAATTCAAAAACCGCTTGAAAAACGGCGAATTAAGCCAAGTGTTGATCGGCAAAAACTCGATCCAAGCGATCGGGATCAACGGCTCTACGCAAACCACCTATTACTCGCGCAGGATCGTCCCCGATGAAACGCTTCTAACGATTCTTGAAGAAAAAGGCGTTCGTTACGGCGGTATGAACGAAGAGAATTGGCTAGCGGATATTCTATTTAGTTGGGTGTTGCCGATTCTGATCTTTTTTGGAATTTGGATGCTTCTGACAAATCGAATGCAAAAGAGCATTGGCGGCGGTATGTTAGGAATGGGTAGCGCGAAAAATATGATCAGCGCGGAAAAGCCTAGCATAAAGTTTGACGATATGGCGGGCGCCGAAGAGGCGAAAGAGGAGGTTAAAGAGATCGTCGATTTTCTTAAAAACCCTGATCGCTATATTAAACTTGGCGCGAAAATCCCCAAAGGCATTTTGTTAGTCGGACCCCCTGGAACGGGCAAAACCCTGCTTGCCAAAGCCGTCGCGGGCGAGGCGAACGCGCCGTTTTTCTCCGTTAGCGCCAGCGGATTTATCGAGATGTTTGTCGGCGTGGGCGCGGCGCGAGTGCGCGATCTGTTTGATCAGGCAAAAAAGCAAGCGCCCGCGATCATCTTTATCGACGAGCTTGACGCTTTGGGCAAAAGCCGCGCCGCTTCGGGTTTTGGCGGCAACGACGAGCGCGAACAGACGTTAAACCAGCTCTTAGCCGAAATGGACGGCTTTGCTTCAGCCGAGCCGATTATCGTCTTAGCCGCCACAAACCGCCCAGAGATTCTCGATCCCGCGCTTTTGCGCCCCGGTCGCTTCGATCGACAGGTTTTGGTCGATAAGCCCGATTTCAAAGGGCGCTTAGAGATATTAAAAGTTCACGTCAAAGCGGTTAAGTTGGCGCAAAACGTCGATCTAGATATTATCGCCAAAATGACGGCGGGCTTGGCGGGCGCGGATTTGGCGAATATCGTCAATGAAGCCACGTTGCTTGCGGGGCGTAAAAACAAAGAGTCCGTCGATAACGACGATATGCGCGAAGCGGTTGAACGTTCGATCGCGGGCTTGGAGAAAAAATCGCGCCGTATCAGCCCAAAAGAAAAGAAGATCGTCGCCTATCACGAAAGCGGACACGCGCTTATAGCCGAAACGACGAAAGGCGCGCATAAGGTCAATAAGGTTTCGATCATTCCGCGAGGTTTGGCGGCTTTGGGCTACACGCTTAACACGCCCGAAGAAAACAAATATCTTTGGCGGCAGAGCGAAATGATCGCCGAAGTCGACGTACTTTTGGGCGGGCGCGCCGCCGAAGAGGTCTTTTTGGGCGAGATCAGCACCGGCGCGGGCAACGATTTGGAACGGGCGACTGATATTATTAAATCTATGGTTATGATCTACGGTATGAGCGACGTGGCGGGATTGATGGTGATGGAAAAGCGAACGACGGGCTTTTTAGGCTCTCCTTACGGCTTTGGCAAGAATAAAGAGTATAGCGAAAAGCTCGCCGAAGAGACGGACTTTTTTATCAAAAACTCGCTTTCAGATCGCTATAAAGCGGTGAAGACGACGCTAACGACGTATAGCGCGGCGATTGAAGAGATAACCGCCGCGCTTCTTGCCGACGAGGTGATTGAGGGTTCGCGGGTGAGGGATATTATCGAATCGTTCGAGGCAAAGAGCGGCATTATCCGCGAAAAAGAGGAGACGGAAACGCAAGAGGCGAAAAAAGACGATGAAAACGTCGTTCCTAGCGAGGGATAGATGAGAACGTTTATTTTGGCGAAAGAGGGATTTGCGACTGTCTTTGTTTTGTTTATTTTGACGATCGGCGCGGCGCTTTGCGATCTTGAGTTTTTGGCGGCGATTTTATTTTTCGCGTTGATCTATACGCTATGGTTTTTTCGCAATCCGGAGCGCATACCAAGCGAGAGAGATTCGCTCTCTATTATCGCGCCGATCGACGGCAAAATCGTTTCGATCGAAGGCGAAGGCGATTTTGTCAAGATCGCTATCAGAACGGGGGTTTTCGACGCCCGTCCAATCCGATCGCCAATCCAAGCGCGGAGCTTTTCGCTTTCGATCGCGCATGGCATAGCGGGCGCGAAAGATTATCTTAAACAGATCGAAACGATCGCGCTTGATCAAAAAGTTTTAATCGCGCTCGAACCTTGTTACAAGCCTAGCCGCTTTTACAAACCCAAAAACGGGTCGTATTTGGGCGAGAGGCTCGGCTTTTTTTACGGGGGAACGGCTATTCTCGCCGCGCCAAAAGAGTGCGACGTAAAGGTCGCGATCGGCGCGAAAGTCAAAGCGGGCGAAAGCGCGATCGGTTTTATAAGGAGCTAGAATGGACATTAGAAATTTTAGAGCGTCCTATCTACTACCCAATCTTTTCACCGCGGGCAGTATTTTTTTGGCGATTTTGGCGATCGTAGCCGCCTCGAACGGCAATTTTGAAAAGGCTTTTTGGTTTGTCGTCGTTTCGTCGATCTTCGACGCGCTCGACGGGCGCGTGGCGCGACTAACAAAAACCAGCAGTCAATTCGGCAAAGAGTTCGATAGCCTAGCCGATATTGTCGCTTTTGGCGTGGCGCCCGCTTTGATCTTATATTTCGCGGCGGGCGACGAGTTTGGCAGATTCGGCGTTTTGGTCGTAGCGATTTTTGTCATCTTTGGCGCGGTGCGGCTCGCGCGTTTCAACGTAATTAGCGCCGCAACCGAACCTAACGTTTTTGTGGGGTTGCCAATTCCCGCCGCCGCGCTGTTTGTGATTAGCTTCGCGATGCTCGTTCTCGATAACGCTCCCAACTACGGCGCGAAACTCGCGCTTCTGATCGCCTCCGCGCTGATCGCCGTTTTGATGGTTAGCAATATCCGTTATCCAAGTTTCAAACAGATTCATTTCCAAAAAACCTACTTTTTGCGAATCCTTATCGCGCTGATCGCGGTATGCTCGCTCTTTTATCTCTATCAGATAGAGTTTTTGGCGTTTGTCGCGCTGATCTACGCTTTGATAGGGCCCATCAGAGCGATATGGGCGATCTTTATCAAAAAACGAAAGGTTCATAATGAGAATCGTTAAACTATTTGATACTACGTTGCGCGACGGCGAGCAATCGCCGGGCGCTTCTATGACCACGCCCGAAAAGGTTAGAATCGCGAAACAGCTTGAAAAACTAGGGGTAGATATTATCGAAGCGGGCTTCGCGATCGCAAGTCCGGGCGATTTCGACGCGATAACTCAGATAAGCGAGATCGTAACCCAAAGCGCGATCTGTTCGCTTGCCAGAGCCACCGAGAAAGATATAGTAAGAGCGAGCGAGGCTCTGAAAAACGCAAAGTTTAAGCGTATTCATACCTTTATCGCCACGTCGCCGATCCATATGGAATACAAACTCAAAATGAAGCCCGACGAAGTGATTCGCCGCGCCGTAGAAGCGCTTAATATCGCGAGGTCGCTCGTAGAGGATACGGAGTTTAGTTGCGAAGACGCGACGCGAAGCGAAACGCCGTTCTTAAAAGAGATCATCAGCGCGGCGATCGAAGCGGGCGCAAGCACAATCAACATTCCAGACACGGTAGGTTACGCGATTCCTTTTGATTATCAGCGCTTTGTCAAAGAGATCGTCGATTTTGTAGGCGATCGGGCGGTGGTGAGCGTCCATTGCCACAACGATCTAGGGCTTGCGACGGCGAACTCTTTGGCGGCTATTTTAGGCGGCGCGGGGCAGGTGGAATGCACGATCAACGGGCTTGGCGAAAGGGCGGGCAACGCGTCGTTAGAGGAGATCGCTATGACGCTCAAAGTGCGAAAAGATATTTTTGGCGGCGCGGATACGCGAATCAACGCCAAAGAGATATACGCCTCTAGCCGTTTGCTCGCCGAGACGTGCGGGATCGAACCGCAGCCAAACAAAGCGATCGTGGGCAAAAACGCCTTCGCTCACGAAAGCGGCATTCATCAAGACGGCGTACTGAAATACCGCGCCACTTACGAGATTATGAGCGCGCAGGACATAGGGCTTGATCGCAACCGCCTGACGCTTGGCAAACTTAGCGGCTCTCACGCCTTTAGAGAAAAACTTAAAGAGCTTGGCTTTGAGCTTGACGACGGGGAGTTCAAAAGGGCGTTCGAGAGCTTCAAAGAGCTTGCCGATCGCAAGAAAATCGTCTATGACGAGGATATTCGATCGCTTCTTACCAGCGAAAGCGCCAACGTCCCGTCCGAGTTTTCGCTAGTTAATATGCAACTGACCGATTGCAGCGGGGGCGTTCCTTTCAGCACGGTAACCGTGCGGCGTTCCAACGGCGAAGAGATCACCGACGCGGCGATCGGAGGGGGAACAATCGACGCGGTGTTCAAAGCGATCGATCGCGTTTGCGGCATTTCGGGACGCTTGATAGATTATAAAGTCGACGCGGTGAGCGAAGGCAAAGACGCGCTTGCCCGCGTGTTGGTTAAGGTGATTTTCGACGAGGCAAAACCAGCCGTTATGGGGCACGGCTTGGATATGGACACGATGAAAGCGTCGGCGGAGGCGTATATCGGATCGCTTAATAGCTATTTGGTTATGAAAGATCGGCTAAGAAAGGTCGATCGAACGCTGGTTTAAGGAGATTAAAACGATGGATAAGTTCGCGCTAGTTTTTTGTTTATCCGTTTGCGTCGCGTTTGGAGCTAGTATGCGCTTGCACGACTCCGCGCAAATTATGGATTGGGATCGCGCCGTAGAATACTGCCGATCGCTCGACGCTTACGTTCCGCCGCTTAACGCTATGGAAGCGGCGTTTAGACAATCTTACGTTTCGGCGGGCGGCAAAAGCCCCTACCAAAGAGAGATATATTGGACAAGCGATCAGAGCGATCTCGACGGCGCTTACGCCTATAATTTCGCTTCGGGCTTACATTCGATCGAGTTTAAGGCAAGCCGCTTTCGCGTTATGTGTATTCAATCCGATTTTGACTAAGTTTTTATAAACGGTTTTAGGAGGGGACGATGAAAAAGCTCGTTTTATTTTTGACGTTTTTCTCGTTCGTCGCGGCAAGCGATAGCTATCTTGTCGATACCGACGGGACTTTATGGGCTGGAGGAACCAACTCCAGCGGTAAGTTAGGCGCGGGCGATACTACCGCCTGCTCCGAATTCGCCAAAGTCAAGTCCTCCCAATAGCTCCCTTTGTGTCATTCCCGCGTAGGCGGGAATCCAAACTAAGACCAACGCATTCAAAAAAACCGTCCTTAACGCGGTAAATCCTACATACACGGTCATTCCCGCGACGGAGCGATAGCCCCAAAGGGGCGTAAATCGCGAAGGAAGGCGGGAATCCAAACCATAAATCCGACTTATTCAAAAAATCTTACGCATTTACCAGCAAACCCGCCGTATTTCGTCATTCCCGCGTAGGCGGGAATCCAAACCAAAAAACCTACGCACTTATAAAACTCGTCGATCGCGCTTTAAGGTCATTCCCGCGTAGCGCTCGCTCGCAGGAGCGCGAAGGAAAGCGGGAATCCAAACTAAGACCAACGCATTCAAAAAAACCGCCTTTAACGCGGTAAATCCTACAAACGCCGTCATTCCCGCGTAGGCGGGAATCCAAACCAAGACCAACGCATTTAGAAATCTTGCGCATTTACCCACAAATCCTAAAAGTACATTCATTCCTGCGTAGCGCCCGCTCCAATGCCTCGCGAGAGCAGCGAGGCACGGAGGAACGGAGGAGCGTAGGCGCGGAGGAAGGCGAGAATCCAAACCAAGACTTACAAAGGTTAATAAAAGATCGTAATCGCAAAATAAAACGAGCCTCGCGTATTTGGATTTCCGCTATTTAAGCGTAGCGCGAATGATTGGAATAGAGATAGAAAACAACGAGAGCAATTTGGCGAGGAAGTATAGGCTATCTGCTTGCAAAGCGTATCTATCCCCTAAAAATCGGGTCTATGCGTAACTGAAATCTCTTTTAGAAGGAAAGCTATGAAGCTATGTCTCAATCCCCTAAAAATCGGGTCTATGCGTAACCTAAGGCATATCCAGAGATAAGAAGACTTGCCGTTGTCTCAATCCCCTAAAAATCGGGTCTATGCGTAACAGAATAGCCGAGAACCATTGTAAGGCTAAGAAGTCTCAATCCCCTAAATCGGGTCTATGCGTAACTGACTTAGCAGCAGTAGGAGCTGCAAAGTTACAAGGTCTCAATCCCCTAAAAATCGGGTCTATGCGCAACACCATATCGTAGAGTTTTTATATTCGTCGATTTTTGGTCTCAATCCCCTAAAAATCGGGTCTATGCGTAACCAGTTCCAAAGGCGCTTGGCACATTACTTGGGTCTCAATCCCCTAAAAATCGGGTCTATGCGTAACTCTACATCTCATCTGTGTCAGATGTAGAGTCCTTGTCTCAATCCCCTAAAAATCGGGTCTATGCGTAACTTTCTATGATGTGAACGGTTTTGGTAAAACTGTTCAGGTCTCAATCCCCTAAAAATCGGGTCTATGCGTAACAAAAAGGAAAAGAAAATTTATAAAGACCCGATGTCTCAATCCCCTAAAAATCGGGTCTATGCGTAACGCGGGCTTGAACTTGTAGAAGGAGTAAAAAATGGGTCTCAATCCCCTAAAAATCGGGTCTATGCGTAACTGGGAGGAGCGTCGAGAGGAGTTATTGACGCTCAAGGTCTCAATCCCCTAAAAATCGGGTCTATGCGTAACACGCTTGTGGAGCTTGACGTATGGCGCGAAAAGTCTCAATCCCCTAAAAATCGGGTCTATGCGTAACATCAAGCCATTTCGATGGATTTTGATCGCTTAAAGTCTCAATCCCCTAAAAATCGGGTCTATGCGTAACGGGATTGGTAGCTTTGCGGATTTGGAAAGATTGTCTCAATCCCCTAAAAATCGGGTCTATGCGTAACCGTGCAATGAACAATGTTCAGACGGGTCAATTCAGTCTCAATCCCCTAAAAATCGGGTCTATGCGTAACACAACCAAAAAGTAAAAGGCGCAGAAGTTAGTGTCTCAATCCCCTAAAAATCGGGTCTATGCGTAACTGCAAACAACGTTTCGTTACAAGGCGAAATCATAGCAAATAAAACCTTAAACGATCCGTATTGGTTGGAAAGTTTATAGAAACGATACTTTGTAGCGTTTCAAACTTAAAGAAAACTTTGACATATAGAAAAAGGCTTGCAAAGACCAACAAAGTCTCTATTTTCGTTAAAACGCGAAAAGTTCCGTATCTGTCAACTTTTAACTAATTTTTTTAATTAAGGA
>JAISRI010000127.1 GCA_031273735.1 Helicobacteraceae bacterium | reverse complement strand
TCGCGAAAAACGCTTTCAATCGCGGCTTTCGCAACGCCGTCAAGGAGCTTTTCTACTATAAAGATCGGCGTAATATCCCAATCGCCCAATCCCAAAACGGCGCGGGCGTTTTCAGGCTTTGCGATTGCGCGTTCGACCGCAAAACCCGCCGTCTTTTCAAACCGCGCGATACCCTTTTGCACAAAAATCAGACGCGATCGCGTCTTCAAACTAGCCGAATAAGGCGCCGCGTCGCATACGACCCGCGTCCGCTCGCCGCCCTTTTCAAAAGATAGCGACGCGCTTAATAGGCGCCACATTACCTTTTTCCTTTTAAATAGCGGCGCGTTTTGCCCCTCGTTTTCCAACTGCGAACGCTCCTTTAACGCCTCCAGCCGCAATTCGCCCGCCGTTTTTCCGCCCGCGCCGCCAATCGCGCAGATAAGCTCCGTCGCAAACCCGCGTTGTTTGATCAGCCCCCAAGCGCACCCGCAATAGTTCTGAAAATACGCCTCCTTTTCGCGGGCGAGCGCAAACGCTTCTTGCGTCCCGCCGCCTTTGCGAAAATCCTCGAATACAAACTCTAAATCGTATCTAGCGGCGATCGTTTGCGCGGCGGCTCTAAGTTGCGCCAAATCTTTTTTTGGGCTTATAAGAAGCGTAGTAGTCCAGCGTTTTTCGCCTCGACTTTGCGCCTCTCGCGCCGTTCTATCCAGCCGCAGATCGAAGCAGATCGCGCACCTTTTACCCTTTTCGGGTTCGTTTTCCAGCCCCCGCGCCGCCGCGATAAAACGCCAATCGTCGTATTCGCCTTGCGTAAACTCTATTTTTAGCCGATCGCAACAACGTTTAGCGTCGATCATTCGCGCCAAATACTCGCTTTGCGGGCATATATTTGGGTTGTAGAAAAAGCCCGTTATCGGCTCGTTTGGGTATTTTTCCCTTATTTTGGTCAGAAAATACCAGCTATCGACGCTACAACAGATATGGACTATCATTTTTCGCCCTCTTTTTAAGAAATTTTACAATTTCTTCCAAAATTCGCCGCTTTTTAAGGATACGTTAAGTTTAACTATGCTAAATTACCGCTATCTCATAACCACAAGGAGGATTCCATGAGACGTTCAGCGTTTACGATGATCGAATTGATCTTCGTTATCGTAATTTTAGGTATCTTGGCGGCGGTCGCGCTTCCGAGATTTGCAACTATTCAGGACGATGCAAACATCGCCGCTGAAAATAGCGCCATCGGTTCCGTTCGTTCGGGCTTACAAGCCATTCGCGGTCGCGTGTTGGCAAATGCGTCAAGGGAACACAATGTTACGTTCCTTGATAAGTCTGGGCTTTACCATCAAGTAGGCTTTGGTCTTAGCGGTAAACCGGCGAGTCAACATTCGTATGAGACGAACGTGAGCATAAACGGCTATCCGAACTCGCTTAGCGTAGATACTTGGGGTACTGGAGGAGAGAAGCAGACAGAGGCTGCGGTGCGAACTCCTGCTAGAAAGTCTGGAGCTGAAACACCCGTTCAAGGTCCCGCTGCGTTGGCGATTGTTATCGAGCCGGACGGACGCGAAAACTACGCGACTTACGCCAGTCAAGATGACGCATCGGTAAATACCCCGAGACAAATCACCGATATTGATACTGGTGCGAACAGAGGCGGGCTTACTAGCGTTATTATCGGACCTGCTACGCGCGGCGTTATCGATCCCACGTCCACTGTGTGCGTCGGCAAAGGTTGGGTGTATAACTCTATCTCCGGCAATATCGCGCTTTCCGGTACTTGCGTAGAACCGTAAGCCGATTTAGTTAAGGTTAAATATATAACCTTGATTAAATTAAACGACCTGTCCGCCTCTTGAGGGGCGGGCAGGTTTTTTATTGCTTCTAAAACTCTTCAATAAAGCGCTAAGATTATGAGATCTCAATATAAAGGAGGTTCTTATGAGAGCGTTTACAATCATCGAACTGATCTTTGTTATCGTCATACTTGGCGTTCTTGCGGCGATCGCTTTACCGCGATTTGCCGTCATACAAGACGACGCGCAAATTTCTGTCGAAAAGAGCGGGATCGGTTCCGTCCGCTCTTCTATAATGGCGTTTCGCGGAAAAGCGATCGCTAGATCGGGTAGAGAGCTGAATATCACAATCTTTGATAACAAGAGCTTGGTTTATAAAGTAGTTTATCCCGCAAATACAAAGGTTGCGGCTAATCAAGAGGGCGAGGAAAACCTTAGCGTTGCCAACTACCCTAACGCCCTTAGCGTCGGAGCGTGGAGCGAGGGCGGCGCAAACGAAAACTCTGCGACTTTAGTCGCCCCTCGGTTTGTAAATCGAGAGGACGCAGAAAAAGGTTCTACGGCGCTGGCAATCGCGCTTGAACCCGGCGGGCGAGGCGATTTCTCCACTTTTTCCGCGCCGCCCCATTCGGGCTATACGCCGCCAATTATTAGCGGCGGTTCTATTAGCTATATTACGGGCAGAGCCGCTAAGAACGTAGCCGATCCAAGCGCCGATCCCTGCTTTGGCAAGTTTTGGGTCTATAACTCTGCAAGCGGGACAATTGCCATTGCGGGTAAATGCGTAAATATCTAAACTTCGTTAAAGTCGCTTAACCTCCGCTCAACGCTGATTTAACGTTTGGGCGGGGTGGATCGCTTTACAGAAATAAAAGGCTCAAGACTAGATCACAGCGGATCTTTCCTAAACTCTCGTAATAATATCGTATAGATACTTTCTCCTCTATGATTAAACCTCCATTCGGTCTCTTTGAGGTGTAGATAGAACTTATCTTTTCGTATTCCTCTAAACTTAGCTAGTCTCGTTTTAGCCACTCCCCAGAAACTCTCAATCCCATCGATATGGGTTTTACCATTAGTAAACTCGTCGTTGGAATGTTTTACCCTATAATGCCTCTTGTATCCCATATTGACTAGTCCGTCATAGGCTTTCCATTCGTCTGAATAGATTGAGGAACTTGTAGAAGCGCGGTCTGCAATGATGGGCGCTAGTTCGCTTGCGGAGCAGTTTTTAACGATCTGGGTATAAACCTTATCATCTCGTTTCTTCATTCCAAAGACGATTGTTTTACCAAAAGAACCCCGCGATAAAGGTTTTCATTTCGCCGTCTCGGCAATTTTCATTCCAAAGACGATTGTTTTACCAAAAGAGCCTCTACCTCTCTTACCTTTGACCCTTTTAGCTCCGAAGTTATGGGTTCCCTGCAAAATCGTAGATTTTGTAGGGTATAGTCGCATTCGTCGATTTCAATCTCGCCTACTTTGAAATCTGATTCGTTTTCGGCTAAAGAAGCGATTCTAACGCGAATCTTTGATAGGATCGCGTTGATCGTATTGCGGTTTAGCTTCGCTATTTCAGCAATCTGCGTTGCGTCTAAGTCGGCTGAAAACAACTGAATTATCTCACGAAACTTACCTTCCGAAATATGCGAACGGCGTAAATACTTGTTT
>JAISRI010000092.1 GCA_031273735.1 Helicobacteraceae bacterium | reverse complement strand
TATACGGCGCGAATTTTAGGCGTTTCGCATATCAAAAATAACGATAAAAAAAATTGGGAGCAGATCGATCGCGCTATGGCGCTTTTTTAACTAGCGCAAACGGCGAGCTTGCGGGCAAACGGGTTAAGGTTTCAGATATTATCTCTTTCTGATATGGTTTTTATCCTTTCAGTTACGACGGTAATTAAAACTTCTTTTCGGAGCAAAGGAGTTTTAGATTTTCGGCTACAATTCTTATTATGGCTTTTTTGCGATCGGTTTTTGTTTGTTTGGCTGTATGCGTTTGGGTCGCGGCGGCGGAGCTGGGCGAGTTTGCGCCGTGCGTCGAAAAAAATCGTTTGGCGTTTGAGAAGGCGGGGAGCTTTACTAGCGTCGCGATCGATAGCGGGCGTTTATTGGTTGCGCTGGGGCTTCTTAATCCCGATAGACTTCCCAAAGCGTGGAGTTTGGAGCGTTACGATCCGCTTTTTGGTTTCGCTATCGTTAAAACAGTGCACAACCGCGTTCCGATCGTTTTTCGCGAAGCCGATCGGATTAGCGAGCATAAAAATCTGCTCCTTCTAAGCCAAGCCGAAGAGGTTATTATTCCTTCCGCGTCGCTAAAACGTCAGCTTGGAACAGATCCAGCTAGAGTTTTATCGCGCAGTTCTAGCGGCGCTTTGCTAACCGCGCCCTGCTATGCCGTCGTAGGAATCTCTATGTTTGGCGCAATCGTAGAAAGCGATTTTTTGGAGCGTTTTATCGAGGGCGACGATTCCTTTAGTTGGGGCGATCTAGGATTTCGGCTAGAGGGGAATATAGTCCGCTATATCAATCCTTTTACGCCAAATAATCCCTTTTTGGAGGGCGATCGGATAGCGAAAATTAACGGCGTGGTCTATGAAACGCCTAGAGAGATCGAACGCGCAATCCTATTTTTAAAACCCGGCGACGAGGCAAACGTAACGATCGAGCGAGGCGGCGCGAGCGCGGAGCTAAAGGCGAAGGTTGTTCGGCGATTAGGAGGTTTTTTGAAAGCCGACACTTTTTTGGAGCATATCGGCTGGAATCTAAGCTCCGATCTTGTCGCGCGTAGCATAGACAACCATAAACTTCCTATCCGCGCGGGCGATCGGATCGTAACGATTAACGGGAGCGCGGTCAAAACCCCAAAAGAGGCGCGGGCAGTTTTATCGGGCTATCGCGGGAGCGTTAGGCTTTTAATGCAGAGGGACGAGTTTCAGTTTTTTATCGCGATCGAGACGGAGCAAAAATGAAAGAGCTATTAAAAGCGTTTGAAATATACTTAAAAGAAAATTTGCCAAAAGCGCCAAGTTTTCACCCGTATTACGAAAAGGCGCTCGGCGAAATGGCGCTTGCGGGCGGCAAGCGTTTTCGCGCCGCGCTGGTTTTGGCGGCGGCTACGGGGCTGGACGCGACAAGCGCGCAAAAGGCGATGAGCGCCGCGCTGGCGATCGAGCTTTTTCATACCTATTCGCTTATTCACGACGATCTACCCGCGATGGACAACGCGGATTTTCGCCGTTCGGTTCCTACCCTGCATAAAAGTTACGACGAGGTTACGGCGATCCTAGCGGGCGACGCGCTTAACACGCACAGTTTTTTGTGTTTGGCGAACGCGCCGCTTCCAAGCGAAACAAAGGTAAAACTTGTCGCTATTCTCGCCGAGAACGGCGGCGCGGCGGGTATGGTTTTGGGGCAGGCGCTAGATTGCCGTTTCGAGGGGCAAACGCTGGATTTATCGCGGGTAGAGTTCATACACCGCTGCAAAACGGGCAAGCTGATCGCCGCGAGCTTACAGATGGGCGCTTATGTTGGCGGCGCGAACGACGAATTTGCCAAAAGGCTCTACGATTTTGGTATGGATTTGGGGCTATATTTTCAAATCAGAGACGACATTATCGACGCGACGCAAGAATCGGCGGCGGCTGGCAAGCCTACGCATAACGACGATAACAAGAATAGCTTTGTAACGCTTTTGGGGCTGGACGAGGCGCAAAAACGCGCCCACAAAGAGGCGCAAAAATTGCGCGAGGCGATTGGCTCTTTGCCAAGCGCTCTTTGCGCCGCGCTAAATGACGCGCTTCGCGGCTATCTTTAAGAGCGCGTCAAGTAGCGTCGTTTTTGGCTAATTTAGCTAGAATACGCGACTTTATTTGGACAGGTGGCCGAGCGGTTGAAGGCGTCAGTCTCGAAAACTGATATACCCTTGCGGGTATCGAGGGTTCGAATCCCTCCCTGTCCGCCACACCACAAGACGCTTTGTTGGTTTATTCCCCATATTAAGACCACAAATAGCGCCACAATACGAGGTTTTATATCCTAGCGCTTTATAGATTTAATCAGCCTAATATAAGGAGAGAGCGATGGCTTTTGAGGATTTTGATTTAAGCGATTTTTGGGACGACGACTATTCGCAAGATTATGTAGAGGCGTATCCGAGTGATGAGTTGATAAGCTCCATAGAAGAGGAGATCGGCGGTTATAAGCTGCCCGCTTCGTATATAGAGTTGATGCGTTTGCATAACGGCGGAACGCCCACAAAAACAGACTTTCCCACTAATGAGCCTACAGGTTGGGCGGAGGATCATATCGCGATAACGGGCATTATGAGTATCGGACGGAAAAAAATCTATTCGCTTTGCGGAGAGTTAGGTAACAATTTTATGAAAGAGGAGTGGGGCTATCCCGATATAGGCATTTGCATCGCCGATACGCCAAGCGCCGGACACGAAATGATAATGCTCGACTACCGCAAATGCGGCAAGAGAGGCGAACCCGAGGTGGTATATGTTGATCAAGAGGATGATTATAGGATAGTTTTCTTGGCTAAAAACTTTGAGGAGTTTATCAAAGGGTTGGTTGATGAGGAGGTTTTTGATACTTCCGAAGAGGATAAACTAAACGACCTTGAAAAAGTCCGCGAAGGCGGCTTTTCACCGATACTCTTGAAAGCTTTTGAAATTGTCAAGCCGATACTGCCCGACGCGCCGCAAAGATTGCGAAAGTTAGCCGAACTGATCGTCGAAGAGAAGGGGCATTTTTCTCTGCATAGCGACGAGCTATCGACGCTTATGTATGACGTTATATTTTGGCTTTATAGCTCGTATAATACCGCGAAAAATTTCGATTACTATACAAATAATAAAAGACTTTTTGAAACCTCTTACGATTTGCCTAGTTACGAATTAATGATAGTTTTTAGTATATGCGACAATCCATACGAGTTTTGCACAGGCGGCTACGCGCGCGGCTTCGTGGAAGATTGGTGGAACGAAAGAGTTAATAGCGGCGAATTGAAAGAGGGAGCGGACGGCTTTAGGCTTACCCCCGCCGCCGAAGCTAAAATCGTAGCCGCTTTTAAGAGCAAAACAGATAACTAGTTTTTCTCTTTCCCGCGATTACGCGGAGGCGAAAAATTATTGTATGAAATAGCAAAAAAAAGGAGTTTTATGACGCTTGAGGGGTATTTGAAGGCGTTGGATATTTTGGCGGGCGAATATCCAAAGTGGAACGCGCCCGTCGTTACCCTAATCGCTACAAGCTCTCGCGATCCGTATTTGGTGTTGATCTCGACTTTGTTAAGCCTTCGCACCAAAGACGAAACGACCGCAAAGGCAAGCGAGCGGCTTTTTGCGCTTGCCAAAACGCCCGAAGAAATGATCAAATTAAACGCGCAAACGATCCAAAACGCGATCTATCCCGTCGGTTTTTACCGCGATAAAGCCGAGCGGATTTTAGAGATTTCGCAACGGCTAATCGACGATTTTGGCGGTAAAGTCCCAAGCGATCTCGATACGCTAACAAGTTTCAAGGGCGTGGGGCGTAAAACGGCGAATCTAGTCTTATCGCTTGGTTTTAATCTGCCTGCGGTGTGCGTCGATACGCACGTTCATCGCATTAGTAATATTTTAGGATTTTTACGGACAAAAACGCCCGAAGAGACCGAAACGGCGATTCGAAAACGAGTTCCGATTGAACGCTGGAGCGGTATAAACGATCTGCTTGTGGCGTTTGGACAGACGATATGTAAAAGCGTTTCGCCGCTCTGTTCCAAATGCCCGATCGCGTCGCTTTGCGAGAAAAACGGGGTAAAACGTTACAGATAAAATTATCTGTAACAACGCTTTTTAGTGAAAAGTTTGTATGATCGCGGGTTACATAAAATTAAGAGGGATTAAAATGCCGAGAAAGAAAACTTCCGAAACGAACGAGCGACAACAAGAGGAAACGATCGACGAAACGGCTAAGAGCGAAAATCCGCGAGAGGAAACGATCGACGAGGCGGCTAAAGACGAAAATCGGCGCAAAAGCGGATTTTTTGAGAATGCGGCAAAAACGTCAAAAGAGTTTGTAGATAAATCGTCTCCCTATTTTGAAATAGCTTCCGGCTGGGCGTGGCGCAACGGCGCGGCGGTGATAGCGATCGCGGCGACGGCGGCTGTGGGGACAGGAGCGATCGGGCTTATTGTAGGACTTGCGGTTTTAGCCCTGTTAAATCGCTTTAAGCAAACAGACGAATAAGGCGGGATTAAGCTATGAAAATCGCAACGCTCGCGGCGCTATGCGTTTTACTTGTGGCGTGCGCTAGACCGCATATGGGATTAAGCGAATCCAAAGACGCGGCAAAAAGCCCCGACGAAACCGCGCTAACGCAAACGCTGATCGATTATTACGTCGCGGCGCGATCGGAAGAGACGAGCGCGGAAACGCTTTCGGATCTAACCGCTAACTTAAAACGACTGATAGAGGGCAAAAAAGCCGACGTTAATAAACCTAGCGAACAAGGCGTTTTGCCGCTTTCGATCGCCGCGCAGGCAAACGATCGCGTTATGATCGAGCGGCTTTGCAAAGCGGGCGCGAACTACGACGCGTTCGGCGCGCATAGGCTTCCGCTTCTGACGCTCTCTTTACAAGAGGGCGCGTTGGAGAGCGCGAAAGCGTTGCTATCGTGCGGCGCCAATCCAAACGTAGGCGTTCCCTCGCCGCTAACGATCGCCGTTTTGGGCGGCATTACAAGCCCCGATTATCGCCAAATGGCAATCGCGCTATTAAATAGCGGAGCGGATCCCAACTTGGGCGGGGTGGGCGAACACGCGCTTTTGCTATACGCAATCAAAACAAAACAGAGTAATTTGGCGCAAAAGATGATCGAAAAAGGCGCGAATATAGAGCTTGCCGACGACGAAGGTATGACCCCGCTTGTTTGGGCGATCCTGCTTAAAGACGAGGATACGACAAACGCGCTTTTGGCTAAAGGCGCGGCGACTAACGCGATCGACGCTAGCGGCTATACGCCGCTGGATTGGGCGGTTTTTGCGGATAATCAGATCGCCTTAAGCGCGATCGTAAGCGATCCAAACTGGAGCGCAAAAGAGAACGAACGCGGCGTTTTAGCCGCCCAAATAGCCAAAACGCGCGCTTTAACCGAGCTAAAATCGCTTATTTTGGACGAAAAACCCGTTCAAAACGACGCAAAAAAGCGTCCGAGTATTGCGCGTTTCAAAGGTATGGAGTTTCTGACGATCGAATACGGCTGGGATAGGATCGCCTTCAAAACCGACGATCCGCTATTGCGCGATTTCGCGCTTGAAAATCCCGCTAGGCTAGTTTTGGACTTCTCGCGCGCAAACGCGGTGCAAAGTCTAACTCTGCCGCTGGATCCAAACGGGACGTTTCGAAAGGTTTCGATCGGACGGCATACGGGAAGTTATCGCGTGGTGGTCGTGTTGGATAGATCATACGGATACGATTTAAAGCGAACGGCTGACGGACCCGTCGTTACGCTACGCTAAATAACTTGAGCGATCGCTATCTATTTTTTTACGTCGCTACGCTTACTTTCGCGGGAGCGTTATTCGCGCTTTCGTTGCCGCTGTATTTGACGCAACGAATCGGCGTAGCGCACTACTATTTCTTTATCAGGCAGGTTTCCTACGCGCTCCTTTCAATCTTTTTAATTTGGTTTATAGCGCGGCTTGACGCCGATCGGTGGGCGACAAAGATCGGTTTCGGGCTGTTCTTTATATTTTTTGCGTTAATGTTTTTTATGCCCTTTATGCCCGAAACGCTCGTGCCTACGATTAACGGCGCGAGGCGCTGGATTAGGTTCGGATCGCTTAGCGTTACGCCCGTCGAGTTTTTTAAAGTGGGTTTTATCTATTTTTTGGCGTGGAGTTTGACGCGAAAGCTCTACCGTCCAAAGACGACGGAAGAGAGCTTTACCTTTGCGCAGGAGCTTGGCGCGCTTATGCCTTACGCGGCGATCTTTCTTGTCGCCGTGATCTTGATCGCCGTTATGCAAAACGATATTGGTCAGGTCGTCGTGCTTGGTAGCGTTATGACTTTGATGATCTTTTTTGCGGGATCGAGCGTTAAGGTTTTTTTGTTTTTGATAGGGGTTTCGTTTTTTGGCGGAATAGCTTTGATCCTGCAAGCGCGACATAGGATCGATCGAGTTTTGCAGTGGTGGAGTAGCGCGCAGGATTTTATTTTGTCGCTTTTTCCCGATTTTATCGCCAACGTTTTGCGTATCGACGAATCGAGCGCAAACGCCGCGTATCAGGTAACGCAATCGATGCACGCCATTCATCACGGCGGCTTAATGGGCGTAGGGCTTGGCGGCGGAGTTGTAAAATTAGGTTTTCTTAGCGACGCGCACAACGACTTCGCGCTGGCGGGAATAGCCGAAGAGACGGGATTATTTGGGATTATGTTGGTCAGTATATTGATTTTACTCGCGATATATCGTATATTTAAGATCGCCAACAGAAGCGAAAATCCCATATTTTATCTTTTTAGCATAGGAGTCGGCATTATGATCGCATCGCAATTTCTAATGAACGCGCTGGGAGCGACGGGCATAATTCCGATCAAAGGCATACCCGCGCCGTTTTTAAGCTACGGCGGCGCGTCGCTTGTAGCCTTTTCGGTAGCGATCGGACTTGTGCTAATGATCAGCAAAAAGGCGCGGGCGTGATTCTACTAACGGGCGGCGGCACGGGCGGACATTTAGCCGTCGTCGCGGCGATCAAAGAGGCTCTTAACGCCAAAGGGTTCAAGCCCTTTTATATTGGAAGCGAAAACGGACAGGATCGCGCGTGGTTTGGCAAAGATTCCGGTTTTATCGATAAGATTTTTCTGCCCAGCGCGGGCGTGGTCAATCGCAGAGGGATCGGCAAACTTTTCGCGCTGTCAAAAATCGCGCGGCTTGCTTTGAAGGCGCGAAAAAGTCTAAAGGTTTTAGGGATCAAAGCGGTTTTCAGCGCGGGCGGCTACTCTGCGGCTCCTGCGGCTATCGCGGCGGCAAGCCTTAAAATCCCGCTTGTGATCCACGAGCAAAACGCGGTGGAAGGCGAGCTTAACCGCAGATTAAAATCCTTTTGCTCCGCGTTTTTTTCGTCGTTCGATCCCGAAAGCCCTTGTAGGGATTACCCCGTTAAACGAATCTTTTTTGAAAAGGCGCGCGCGCGATCGCGGATTAAATGCGTGATCTTTTTGGGCGGTTCGCAAGGGGCGAGCGCGATCAACAACTTCGCTATGAACGTCGCGCCAAGCCTCGATAAGCGCGGCATAAAGATCATTCATCAGTGCGGAAACGCGGAGTTTGACGTAATCGATAGGTTTTACGAACAAAACGATATAGACGCCGATCGCTTCGCGTTTGAACCCAATTTGATAGAAAAGTTGATTAAAGCGGATTTCGCGGTGGCGCGATCGGGCGCGGGAACGCTATTCGAGCTTGCCGCCAACGGGCTTCCCGCGCTTTTTGTGCCGTATCCTTTCGCGGCGGGAAACCACCAGATGGCAAACGCGAAGTTTTTAAGCGATCAAGAGCTTTCTTGGTGCGTGGAGGAGTCGCGCTTAAGTTCGGAGGTATTGGACAATATA
>JAISRI010000091.1 GCA_031273735.1 Helicobacteraceae bacterium | reverse complement strand
CGTATATTGCGGAGGAAGGCGGGAATCCAAACCAAAGACCTACGAACAGCGATCGCCTTTGGTTGTTTGTAAGCCTGAATACTCACGACGCAAAAGCCGTCGTATTTGGATTCCCGCCTACGCGGGAATGACGGCGTTTGTAGGATTTGCTTTGTTTAAGGTAGTTTTCCAAATGCCTCGATCGTTTCGTTTATTTAGTAAAACCGCCGCACATTGTCATTCCCGCCTTCCTTCGCGGCTGGCGGCTGGAGACAGCCTGCCGCTTCGTCGTGGGAATGACTGTTTGTGGGCTTTGCCCTATTAAAGACGATTTCAATAATACGGCGACCTTTTTGGATTCCCGCTTTCGCGGGAATGACGAGGAAGGAAAGGGGAATGGCGAATAAGGCGGGAGAGCGATTAGTCTTCCAGCCCAAGTTTTATGCGCATGTCTCGCAAAGTCTTGTAACCTCTATTTCGCAAAGTCTTGTAACCGCTTTCGGCTAGTTTGCATACTTTTTCCGCATCCGCTAGAGCTTCTTTAAAGTTATCTGTCCTGTAGTAAACCTCTGCGCGCTTCTCATAAGCATTCGCATAATTCGGATCGAGCTTGATCGCTTGAGTGTAATAGGCGATCGCTTTATCCGTCTCGTCTTTGCCGCAAACGTTTCCGAGACCATAGTAAGCGTCAGCATAGTTCGGATTGAGTTTGATCGCTTGATCAAAATCGGCGATCGCTTTGCTTTTATCGCAACCATGAGATTTTACACATAAACTCCCGCGACCATTGTAAGCCTCCGCAAAATTCGGATCGAGCTTGATCGCTTTATCGAAATCGGAGAATCCATCTTTACCGCCTCCTCGATTAAGATTAAAAAGCCCGCGTTCATAGTAAGCTCTTGCGCGGTTTGGATCAAGCTCGATTGCTTTACTAAGATCATCGAATATAGTACGTACAGGATAAATATCCTCGTCAGCAATATCGTTCACTTTCTTGTAAGCCATTGCGCGATCGTAGTAAAGATTTGCGTCTTTCGAATTTTCTATGATCGCAAGCGAAAATGGCTTAATTGCCTCTTGAAGACGCTTACGCAAGTCATTCTTGCGTTTGCCCGCCTTTATAGAAATCTCGCTCGTTTCTGGCGACCGATCGCCTAGGAGAATTTGATCAAGCGCGTCGTTCTTTTGTGCAACCGCCTCTTTATAGCGCTTAAGCTCCTCTTCAAAACCGCTTTTTCGGTAGGCGCAACGCCTTGATCGGCTTGAGCAACGGCGCTATTTTTTTTCGGGGCGCTATCCGCAAACGCGAAAAACGCCGCTATAGCGATAACCGCCGTTAAAACTCTAGAGCGATAGCCGCCCAATTGACTAATTTCATTTTTTTATCCTTTATGTTAATCGCGTATAAAACGCGAATGAAATCGATCGGCAAGCGATCGCGCGTAATTAAGCCTAAACTAAAGCGAGCTTTTATGCAATTCGATTTGAGCGTTTGCCATTTTGCGGCATCTTTCGTTTTCAAGATGTCCGCTATGTTCTTCCACATAACGCGCCGTAACTTTATGTCCTTTTGACGCTTCTGCGTATTCCGCCCACAGATCGAGGTTTTCCTTTAGGTTTTCATATGTTCCGTCTATAGCGCGCACCACATAGGGACTATACGAAACAAGCTCGACTTTGCTAGGCTCTTTTAGCGTTTTTAGCGCCTCGATCACGGGTTTTAATTCCATACGGTTATTTGTCGTATTGTTTTCGCCGCCGTTTATGATCTTATCCTCGCGATCGCCATAACGAACGATCGCGCACCAACCGCCCGCGCCCGGATTTGGACTGCAAGTTCCGTCTGTAAATATTTGAATTTTGCTCATTGGAGCTCCTTTTTTTAGTAAATCCTTGCGTAAGCAAGAGAGAAATCGATCGCTACGCAATCGAACGCCGTTACGCCCTCTTTGAAAGTAAGTCGATTTTTACCTCCTTGTTTATGTTGAGATTGATTTGCTTTGCGAAAGTAAAGCGACGAGCGTTGATGGTCGGCAGATGAAGAAAAAATGCGAAAATACGGCGCCGATTAAAAATATCGAATAGTTTAGGATACGGCGATTTTACAAACGATGGGTTGCGTTGGTTGCTATCTAACGATCGGAGCGAATTAGCGAGAAGCGATTGAAACGAAGTTATGGAATGATTATTATAGTAAGGCGATTGAGTAAGCGCGAAGCGCGTTCTCTCTCTCTCTCTCTCTCTCTCTCTCTCTCTCTCTCTCTCGGTGGAGAAAGATTCGTTTATTGTTTGAGATACCATAGGAAACTCCTTTTTGAGCTGATAAACTTGACGTTTGAACCAAATTGACGGCGGTCATTGTAGCGTAGAATATTTGAAAAAGCGCCTAAATCGAGAAATTTTTGCGAAAGTTTTTGAGGGTTTTTTGCGTTTCTTATGTTTCTTGTCATTCCAGCCCCCTCTTTAGTCATTCCCACGACGGAGCGATAGGCGCTCCCTAGCCGTTAATCCTTCGCGTAATGACTAGAAGGGGCGCTGGAATGACGGGAAAGCGAAGCGTTTAGCCCAATAGAGCGTCGGCTTGCGAACGCGCAATCAAGGCGTCGATTGTTTCGTCAAGATCGCCTGAAAGCAGAGTCTCCTCTAAGCGGTAAAGCGTTAAGCCGATTCTGTGATCCGTTAGGCGGTTTTGCGGAAAATTATAGGTGCGAATCCTTTCGCTTCGATCGCCGCTACCAACTTGCCGTTTTCGGTTTGCGCTCTCTGCGGCGGCTTGCTTTTCTTGCTCGGCTTCGTAGAGCCGCGCTTTAAGAATTTTCATCGCCTTATCTTTGTTTTTATGCTGACTTTTTTCGTCCTGCATAGAGACGCTGATCCCAGTGGGAATATGCGTGATTCTTACGGCGGAATCCGTCGTATTGACCGACTGCCCGCCGTGTCCGCCCGATCGAAAAACGTCCACGCGCAGATCGGCTGGGTTGATTTCGATTTCTACGTCGTCGATTTCCGGCAAAATTGCCACCGTAACGGCGGAGGTATGTATGCGCCCTTGCGCTTCGGTTTCGGGAACTCTTTGAACGCGGTGCGTCCCGCCCTCAAACTTCAAACGGCTATAAACGCCTTTGCCTTTGATCAACGCAATAACCTCTTTGTAGCCGCCGCGATCGTTTTCGCTCGCCGATATTAGCTCGACCTTCCAGCCGCGCAAATCGGCGTAACGGCAATAGAGCTTAAAGAGATCCGCCGCGAATAATCCCGCTTCGTCGCCGCCTGTTCCTGCGCGAATCTCTAAAAAGATATTGCGCCCGTCGTTTGGGTCTCTTGGGATTAAAAGACGTTTTATTTCGGCTTCCAGCGCGATTTTTTTCGCCTCTAAGGTTTTCTGCTCCTCTTTGGCGAGATCGCCAAGCTCCGCGTCGCCCAAAAGCGCATCGTTTTCGTCGATCGCCTCGAGCGTTTTTAGATACTCCTCGCTTGCTTGGGCAATATCCGCAATCGCGGCTTGCTCCTTCATCAGATCGCGCATTTTAACCGCGTCGGAGCCAATAAGCGGATCGGCAAGCGCGTCGGCTATCTGATCGCGCCTAGCGATAAAAGGTTTGATACGTTCGGCGAGCAAAGTCTAGGCGATCTTAGCGATAAATGCGGCTAAACGGCTGACTTTTCGCGCCGCCGTGTTTTTTTTCAAAATACCTTTTGAAACCATCGAGTGCAGATAGCGGTTTGCTTTCTTGAAAGCCTCGTTTGCCTCCTCTTTGCCCTTCGCGCTCGTTACGGCTTTAACGACGTTTTTAACGCGGGTGCGGTAGTAGCGGTTGCGTTCTTCGCGCTTGATCGTCTGGCGATAGCGCTTTTCGCTTGATTTGTGGTTTGCCATTTTGTATCCTTGTTGACGGTAAAATTCGTTTGGAATAATAGCCTTTCTAACCTTAAACGAAAATCAATTTTATACTAGATTAAGGATTGAAATCGCCTTCTCGAAAGCAAAACGTTATTCGCTCTTTGAACGCGCGGAACAACTTGTTAATGCGCCCTTAGTTAAAATTAAGTTTTCTAACAAGGATCGATATGGAGCTTTTCGGGACGGACGGGGTAAGAGGTTTGGCGGGCGAGAAACTCACGCCGTTTGTGGTGAGCCGTCTAGGCGTGGCGGCTGGGATTCACTTTCGCAAAAGCTCCCGCGCAAATAAGATACTCGTCGGCAAAGACACGCGCAAAAGCGGTTATATGATCGAAAACGCGCTTGTGGCGGGATTGACGGCGGCTGGCTATAACGTCGTTCAGATAGGTCCTATGCCCACGCCCGCGATCGCCTTTTTGACGGCGGATATGCGTTGCGACGCGGGCGTGATGATCAGCGCGTCGCACAACCCTTTTGAGGATAACGGAATCAAGTTTTTTGATCGCGACGGCAATAAATTAAACGTCGAGCAAGAGGAGGCGATCGAAGCGATCTACGCCGACGAAAAAGCGATTAACGCCGCGCAGCAGACGGGCGCAAGTATCGGATCGTCAAAGCGAATCGACGACGTAATCGGACGCTATATCGTCCATATCAAAAACTCCTTCCCGCGCAATCTAACCTTACACGGAACGCGGATCGTGATCGACGCGGCGAACGGGGCGGCGTATAAGGTCGCGCCGATCGTATTTGCCGAGCTTGGCGCGGAACTTGTCGTTTTGGGCGACGAGCCAAACGGACTAAATATCAACGACGAATGCGGCGCGCTCTATCCGCAAAGGCTAATACGCGAGGTCAAGCGATTGCGGGCGGATATTGGCTTCGCGCTAGACGGCGATTCGGATCGGTTGGTTGTCGTCGATGAAAGCGGCGAGCAGATCGACGGCGATAAACTGCTAGGCGCGATCGCGATCTCTTTGAAAGAGGACGGCGTTTTGGCTAAAAACGCATGCGTGGCGACGACGATGAGTAACGGCGCGTTAGAGGAGTATCTCGATAATAACGGCGTAAAGCTCTACCGATCCGCCGTAGGCGATAAAAATGTGCTGGATCTTATGCGACAAAAAGGGCTAAACTTTGGCGGGGAGCAGAGCGGACATATTATCTTTAGCGATTACGCCAAAACGGGCGACGGGCTTGTTAGCGCGTTAAACGCCGTCGCGCTAATGCTTAAAAAAGGCAAAAAGGCAAGCGAGGTTTTTAACCCATTCGAACCGTTTCCGCAAAAACAGGGCGCGATCAAGGTCGCGCAAAAAAAGCCCCTCGATTCAATCGACGGGCTTTTTGATCTGCTAAAAGAGATTGAAAAAGCGGGCGTTCGCCACTTGATACGCTATTCGGGGACGGAGATGAAATTGCGCATTTTATTAGAGGGCGCGGACAAAAACGAACTGAACGCTAGATATTTGACGCTAGAAACGTTGCTGAAAAAGGCGTTTGCGTAAGCTCGAACTAAACCGCGTTTTTAGCGCTTTAGAGCGGCATTTATTTGATAGGTTTTTAAAGCGATCGAGCTAGATCGATAGCGCTTAATAGATCGGCTTTGGGGCTGATTGTATACGAGGCGTATCGCTCCAACGCCTTCGCGGTTCTTTTACCTATCGCGACCGCCGCCCAACCCTCTTGCCATATTATTTGCGAAAAGAAGCTATCGACGACGCTAGGCGAGCTAAATACGATCGCGGCGTTTGCCGGTATTTTGCTTAGATCGATAGCTTTTGGGCGCGTTTCGTAGAGGATCGCGCTTTGAAAAAAAACGTTTGAACGCCTTAAAATCCCCTCCAAATCGCCAGAAACGACGCGGGCGCGAGGGTAGAAAAACCGCAAAGCGCCAAAACTTTGCGCGATCTTTTCCGCAAATCTATCGGCGTTTTGTTCGTCCGATTGATAAAATACCGCGCCGCCAAGATCGCAAACTATCTTAGAGGTCGCCGCGCCGATCGTAAAAGTTTTTAGCTTTTTCCACGACGGATCGATTCGATCGATAGCTTTTAGCGCCCGCTTTGAGGTCAAGATAACCGCGTCAAAACCGCTTAAATCGATCGCGGTTTCTAAAAAAACCGTTTCGATCGCGCTTAGATAGATCGTATCTTCCGCGTCCGATCCAGCTTCCAACCCCAACGACACGACGCGGCGTTTAGTTTCCGTAGCGCTCAATTCGATCCTTAATTGGGTTTTAGGCTTGATTGTAAAATCACTCCCATTCGATTGTGGCGGGCGGTTTGGAGCTAATATCATAGACGACGCGATTAATACCTGCGACCTCGTTGATAATCCTGCCGCTAACCGTCTCCAATAGCTCGTAAGGCAACCTCGCAAACGAGGCGGTCATTGCGTCGGCGCTCTCTACGGCGCGGATCGCGACCGCGTTATCATAGGTGCGGTTATCGCCCATCACGCCCACGCTCCGCACGTTTAAGAGAACGCAAAACGCCTGCCAAACTTTGCGGTAATCGCCGCTTTTTTTCAGCTCCTCAAGCAAAATCGCGTCGGCTTTGCGCAACAGATCAAGGCTTTGATCGTCAATCTCGCCCATAATTCTAACCGCCAAGCCCGGCCCTGGAAAAGGGTGGCGATATATCGCCTCTTCAGGCAAACCAAGCTCCAAACCTAGCTCTCTAACCTCGTCTTTGAAAAGCTCGCGCAAAGGCTCGATCAACTCAAACTTCATAGAATCGGGCAAACCGCCTACGTTGTGATGGCTTTTTATGGTTTTAGAAGGACCCTTTACGCTTACCGATTCGATCACGTCGGGATAGAGCGTGCCTTGCGCCAAAAACGCAATATCGTTATGTTTTTTTGCTTCGTTTTCAAAAACCTCTATAAACGTATGCCCGATAATTTTGCGTTTTTGTTCAGGATCGCGAACGCCGCGCAGACGGCTTAAAAATATATCGCTTGAATCTAGCACAATTAGCGGAACTTTTAAGCGCTCTTTGAAAACCTCTTGCGTTCGTTCTGCCTCGTTTAAGCGCAAAAGCCCGTTATCGACAAAAACGGGGATAAGCCCCTCGCCGATCGCGCGATACAACAGCGCCGCTACGACCGAGCTATCCACGCCGCCCGATAAAGCGCACAGAACCTTGCGATCGCCAACTTTCGCTCTGATGGTTTCTATCTGCGTTTGCGCAAAAGATCGCATAGACCAATTCGGCGTTACTCCGCAAATCTTGATCGCGAAAGCGCTTAATATTTTCGCGCCATAAACCGTATGCGCCACTTCGGGGTGAAACTGCAAAGCGTATATGCGCTTTTTTTCGTTTGCGATCGCCGCAAAAGGGGCGTTTTGCGTTTGCGCGATACCGACAAATCCTTCGGGAAGGCGCGTAACGCGATCGGCGTGGCTCATCCATACGATCTGCTCTTTTGGCGTATCTGCAAAGAGCGGCGAATCTCCCGCGATAATCTGCGCTTTTCCATATTCGCTTGCGGGCGATCTTAACACTTCGCCGCCAAGCAAACGCGCTATTAGCTGCATTCCGTAGCAAACGCCCAAAATGGGGATATTAAGATCGAAAATCGATCGATCGATTAAATACGCCTCTTTGTCGTAAACGCTTGCGGGTCCTCCGCTTAGAATTATGCCCTGCGGATTGCGCGCTTTGATCGCGTCGATAGGCGTTGAAAACGGGATTATTTCGCAATAGATATGCGCTTCTCTGACGCGCCTTGCGATCAGTTGCGTATATTGCGATCCAAAATCCAAAATTAAAATTGGCGTTTGCTTCAATCGGCTTCCTTTTTAACGTAATGAGCGCCGACGTTTTGCGTTTCGGCAATCGCGCAATTTGCGATTGTTTTTGCCGTCAATAACGATCGGCGCGTTAATACTCCTAGATCGCGTTCTTTTAGGGATTCTAATATCGCTATGCCTTCAATCATAGCGCTTTTTTGTCTAACGACGCCAAAACGATTCCAAAGCGTTTGTCTTATCGTTTCCAACGCCGTTGGATCGTCCTTACCGTTTAATGCCGCCGCGATGATAGACTCGATCTTTATATCCCCGTTCGCGCTAAAGTCGCTCTCTATATTTTCCGCCGCGATCTTAGCGAATACTAGCGCTTCTAATAAACTGTTGCTCGCCAAGCGATTCGCGCCGTGAACGCCGCTTGAAGCGACTTCGCCAATTGCGTAAAGCCCTTTAACGCCTAAAACCCTAGCGTTAGAATCGACGGCGATCCCGCCCATCGAGTAGTGAAACGCGGGCGAAATTGGCGGTTTTAGTCCGTATTTCGCCGCGAGACGATCGGCGCTTTCAAAACGGCTACGAAATAGGCTAGGTTCGATCGCGCTTAGATCCAAAAATACCTTGCGCCCCGATTGAATATGCGCAAAAATGGCGCGGGAAAGACGATCGCGCGGGCTTAACTCGTTTTCGCCGAAGTCCTTTAAAAACTTGCGGTTTCGATCGTCGATAATCGTCGCGCCCGCTCCGCGCAAAGCCTCGCTTAAAAGCGGTTTTTGAACGCTATCTTTTCGATCGATCGCGGTTGGGTGAAACTGCGTAAAGTGCATATCTTGTAAGCTAAGTCCGCGAAAAGCCGCGATTCCTTGCAATTCGCCCAAAACCAGCGGCTGGTTCGTCGTAGAGGCGTAGAGCGCGCCGATCCCTCCGCTAGCGATTATCACGCGGTTTGCGTAGATATTTTCTATCTTTTCGCCGTCAAAAAACGTCGCGCCGTAACAGCGATCGCCCTCTATCAAAAGATCGATAATTGCGCCGCAACGTTGCAGCGCGCTTACCTGATCGAGCAAAAACAGACGCAAAAAGAAGCCGCTATTATCGCCTCGAACCTGCAAAACCCGCGCTTTGCTATGCGCCGCCTCTTTTGCGCGGATCAAATTCCCTTTTTCGTCGCGATCAAACGGCAAGCCAAGAGCGCAAAGTTCGCGTATCAGTTCAAAACCTCTTGTTACCAACGTCCGAACGGCTTTTTCGTCGCAACGCCCCGCGCCCGCTTTGATCGTCTCGGCGATATGGCTCTCTATATCGTTTTCGTCGATAGGACAAGCGATCCCGCCCTGCGCTAAATCGGTGTTGTTAGAACCGCCTTCGCCGCGTTTTGCGGTCGATTTTTCGCCCGACTTCGACGCGATCAAAACGCGCATATTTTTTGGCAGAAACCGCGCCGCCGCCAAAGCCGCCGCGCCGCTTCCAACGATCAAAACGTCAGTTTGCATATATCGGCGTTTGCGAGGCGTTTTCAGACCAAAAAGGCGCGCCGCGTTTTGCGCATCCTGCGGCGCACAGCAAAAAAAGCGTTAAAATGACGATATGAAAAACGGCGAAGCAATGATTCATCGGCTATTTGGTTCCAATCCGCAATATAAAAAACAACGTTTGATACGCGCTTTGATCGCCCCGTTTCCGCCGATTATGCGCGATGCGCTTCGATCGGCTAGGCTTAACGGCGATACGCTCATTTTGACCCTTTCAAGCCAAGCAATGAAGTCTGAATATTATACCAAACGCGATCAGATCAGATCGTTTTTTAAGGTTCTGCAACGCGAAACCTCTCTGTGCGAAGGCGTAGAGCTACGCAATTTTAAGTTTTACGTCGATCGTCAAACCGATTTTGTCGAAGTCGATCCGCCCGAACTATCCTATGAGGAGCGCGCCGTTGGGCGCTTTGAAAATAGCGCCGAAAATCGAGCGGTTTTCGAGGCGATCGAGAATATACGCGCCGTTATTAAGAAGCTCGCTCAAGCTTGAAGCGATCGCGCAAGCGCAAAGTCGTATAAAAAAATCTAAAGTAGCGCTACGATTCCAAAACGCGAAAGGCGACGATGACATATCTTGAAGATAGCGTGAAAAACCTGCCGCAAAGTCCGGGCGTCTATCAGTATTTTGACAAAAACGGGCGACTACTCTACGTTGGAAAGGCAAAAAACATAAAAAACCGCGTTAGGCAGTATTTTGTCATAAGCGGCTCGATCGCGCCCGATCCGCGTTTAAGCGCGAGGATCGCGAAGATGATTAGCGAAACTAGTGCGCTAGAATATATAATCGTGGAGAGCGAAAGCGACGCGCTAATACTTGAAAACTCTCTGATCAAACAGCTAAAACCAAAATATAACATTTTATTGCGCGACGATAAAACTTATCCGTATATTTACGTTGATCTATCGGCTGATTTTCCGCGCTTTGAAATTACGCGCAAGGTGATCGCGGCAAAAAGCGTAAAGTATTTCGGACCTTTCGCAAGCTCGGCTAGATATATTTACGACGCGCTATATTCGCTATTTCCTTTTACGCAAAAAAGGGGGTGTTTGAAAGAAAAAAAAGCCTGTTTATTTTATCAGATCGGCAAGTGTTCCGCGCCGTGCGAAGGGCGCGTAGAAAAAAGCTCCTATCGCGCTATGATCGACGAGGCTACGGCGTTGATCAACAATAAAGAGAAAATGGCGAAGGCGCTTGAAAAAAAGATGAGCGATTTTGCAAGAAACGAACACTTTGAAGAGGCGGCAAAGATTCGCGATCAGATACGCGGCATACTATCTAGCGCGGTTCAAAGCGGAGTCGATCTAGCAAGAAAAGAAAACTTTGACGTTTTGGCGCTCGCCGATCTGGGAAATAGCGCCGTAGCGTCGCGGCTTTTTATACGCGAAGGCAGAGTGGTTTCAAGCGCCGCGCAAAGTTTTAGATTTTCGCAAGGCTACGACGAAGACGAGGCGTATAAACGATCGTTTTTGTCGTTTTATACCTTTGATACGCCAATCGCCGCGAACGTAATCTACGTCGCTAAAGCCTTTGCGGAGATCGAAGAGATCAAAGAGTGGTTAAATAAACTCTATAAAAAGAAAATTGATATTATCGTCGCCAAGATCGGCGCAAAAAAAGCCCTTGTCGATCTAGCTTTGAAAAACGCGCAAGAAACATTAAGAAAAGAGGCGCAAAACTCTTCTATTGATACGGCTATAAAAGAGCTACTAAAATTTGAGAACGCGCCTAAAAGATTGGAGATTTTCGATAACTCGCATATAATGGGCGAAGCGACGGTGGGCGCGATGGTAGTTTTTGATAACGGCGAATGGGTGAAAAGCGATTACAGAAGTTATAATTTAGCGGCTAAAAACGAATACGATCAGATGTTAGAAGTATTAAGCAGACGCGCCGAAAAGTTCAACGAAAATCCGCCGCCCGATTGCTGGGTGATCGACGGCGGCGAAACTCTAAGAAGATTGGCGATCGACGTTCTTTCAAGCGCGGGCGTTAAAATCGACGTAGCGGCGATCGGCAAAGAGAAGTTAGATGGAAAAGCCCATCGCGCAAAGGGCGCGGCGAAAGATATTCTTTACGCAAACGGCGAAGTTTTTCGTTTAGACCCTAGCGATAAGCGGCTTCAATTCTTTCAAAAATTGCGCGACGAAGCGCATAGATTCGCGATCGCTTTTCACCGCAAACAGAAGCGAAAAGAGGATAATAAATTAAAGATTTTGAAGGTCAAGGGCATAGGCGACGCGACGCTTAAACGGCTAATTTCCGTATTTGGAACTTTCGAGGCGATCGAAAGGGCGAATTACGACGAGATCGCGCAAGCCGCCGGACAGAAAGCGGCAAAAGCGTTGAAAGGATCTGACGACAAAGAAACAAGTAGCGAGGAAGCGCGGATATGAAAGTCGTCGAGATTTTTCGCTCGATCGAGGGCGAAGGCGCGTTAATGGGTTTTTCGACCGTATTTATTCGGCTTTTTGGTTGCAATATGCGCTGCGCGTGGTGCGACACGACTTACTCTTACGAACCATTAGGAAAGTTTCAAGAAATATCGATCGGCGATATTGTTAATAAGGTCAAAGAGCTTGGCGGCGCGATTATTAGCGTAACGGGCGGCGAGCCTTTTATTCATAGCGATCTCGCCAAGTTGTGCGAAGCTCTGTCGGCGCTTAAAAAAATGATTAAAATCGAAACCAACGGATCGATATGGCGCGAGATCGACAAATTAGAAAAAACGGTTAAAATCCGCCTTGTCGTTTCGCCAAAGCCGCCGCTTTATAAAATCGATCCAAAAATTGCGGATCGCGCCGACGAATTAAAATTTGTCGTCGATGAAAATATAACTATTGAAGCGCTTATTAAAGAACCGTTTTATAGCATATACAATCGCGGCGTTATTCCAATTTTGCAACTTGAGTCCAATAAAGAAACGTCGCTAAAAAAAGCGTTAGAGTTACAAAACGCTCTGCTAGCGCTCGGTGTTAATTGCCGCGTTTTGCCGCAACTGCACAAAGCGTTTAATCTTCCGTAACTCTAAGCGCGCCGAAAGATCGCTAAGTTTGCTATTTAGCGATCCGATAGATCATTCGTAAAACTCCTCGTCGTCTTCGTCGTTATACTCGTAGTCGCCGTCGTCGTATTTGCCCGCGTCGCCAAAACCGCCTCTTTTTTGATCGAACGGATCGTCGACATCTTCAAGCGGAAGATCGTCTAACGGCAGATCGTCCTCTTCAAAAGGAATATCCAGCGAAAGATCGTCGTCGTCAAACGACTCTGGTAATTCGTCGTTTTCGTCTTCGTCCCACTCTTCGTCGTAAGCCATCATATCCCCCTTTGCCGTCGCGCCTCTTGAAACTTTTTAAGACGCGCGTAATCGGTAAGATTAGTTAATCCCATCTCTTCCATCTCTTTGATCCGTTTATCTATATGATCCTTCGTAAAACTCACAACCTCGTCCAAATCGTCCGTTAATTTTATCAAATCCGCGTCGGCGGACGCGATAGTTTTTTCGCCGACCATACTAGATTTTATAAAATCCAAAAGCGGTTTATAGTAATCCGCGCCCACCAAAAAAACCCCGATCGGAAAGATTTTGCGCGTTTGAACAAGCGTCAGCGCCTCGAAAAGCTCGTCCATCGTCCCAAAACCGCCCGGAAAGATAATATAGGCGTAAGAATACTTTACCAACATCACTTTACGGGCAAAAAAGTAATCAAACTTCAAACTTAAATCCAAATACGCGTTACTCGCCTGCTCGTGCGGTAGCTCGATATTCAGTCCGATAGATTTGCCTTTGCCCGAACTATACGCTCCGCGATTTGCCGCCTCCATAATACCCGCGCTACCGCCCGTGATCACGTTGAAGCCGTTTTCGGCAAGCATATAGCCTAGCTTTTGCGCCGCCTTATAATACGGGTGATCGCGCTTTGTTCTTGCGCTACCAAAAACCGTAACCGAAGGTCCAATATCTTTAAGCGAATCGTAGCCATTGACAAAATCCGCCATTACGCGGAATATGCTCCAAGGTTCGCTAAAGTCTAGTTGCTTTCCGATTGGCGCTCTTATTTCGCTCATTAAAAACCCCTATAACAAAATTATCGTGGCAAGCCCAAGAAATGTAAAAAAACCCGCCCCGTCTGTAATTGTAGTCAAAAGTACGCCGCTTGCCACTGCGGGATCGATCCCAAAACGCTTCAAAACCAGCGGAATACTCGCGCCAAAAAAGCCCGCGTAAAGCATATTCGCTAAAAGCGCCAGCGCGATCGCCGCGCCTAGAAGCGGCTTGCCAAACCACGCCCAAGCGAGCGCTCCAGCGCATACGGCAAAAATCGCGCCGTTAAAAAGCGCGATCGCAATCTCTCGTTTGACCACCGATCTCGCGTCCTCTATTTTCACCTCGCCCAAAGCGAGTTTGCGAACGGTTACGGTAAGCGTCTGCGTTCCCAGCACGCCGCCCATACTAGCTACGATCGGCATTAAAATCGCAAGCGCCACGATCTGTTCGATCGAATCCGAAAAAAATCCGATCACCGCCGCGCTTAAAGTCGCCGTCGCCAGATTCAAAAAAAGCCATTTCGCTCTAGCCCAGCCGTGTTTGACCGCGCCCTCGTAAACCTCCGTATCCTCCCCGACCTGCGCCAAAGAGTAGATCTGCTCCGTAGCCTGATCTTCGATAAGGTCGTAAATATCGTCGCTCGTGATCCGCCCCAAAAGCCGCCGAAAGTGATCGACGACCGCGATCGCCGCCAAGTCGTAACGCTCCACAGTCTGCGTAACGGTTTCGATCGTATCGTGCGAATAGACAAAGATCGGCTCGTCGAGCGCCTCTAAACACTCTTTGTAGGTTTTATCTAGATCGAGCATAATCAGCTCTTCAAGGCTTAACATAGCCATAAGTTTATTCTGATCGTCGACGACAAAGACAAAATGAATATTGCTTAACTCCTCGTTTGCCACCATATTTTTTAACCGCTTGATCGAGTCGCTGATCTTTTCGCCAAGTTTCGCGCTAAAAAGCTCCGTTTGCATAATCGCGCCCGCGCTGTCTTCGTCGAAACGCTTAAGATTTTCTATGCTCTCTTTTTGATCGACGCCCACTTGACGCAAAATCTCGTAAGATTTCTCTTTGTCGATCTCCTCGATCTTTTGGATCATATCCGTCGCGTCGTCGGTGTCTAGCTCCTCTATGATCGCCGCCCATTTGCGATCGTTTAGCGATCTGATCAGATCCTCTTGTATCTTTTCAGGTAGCTCCAGCACGACGGGACCCAATAATTCTGGCGGCAAAACGCCAATTAAGCGGTTGTATTCCTCTTCGTTGCCGTCCTCTTTAAGCTCCAATAAAATTTCGGCGATATCCGATTCGTGAATGTTCAAATCGCCTAAAGTATCCAAATCGCCTTTACAGTCCGCCGCAAATTTGAGAAGTTCCTCTTTTTTCGCTCGAATATCCTGTTCCAAATCTTGCCTCCATCGTTTATTTGTCGCAATTGTCTTACAAGTGGGCTTATTGTATTATGCTTGGCAGAAATAAAGGCGGCAAAATGAAGCGTTTTGTCTTATTTTTATGGTTTTGCGGCGCGGCTTTCGCCGATTCGCCGATCACATCGACGGATATCGGCGCGGCGTATGAAGACGATCTTTTTGTGCGCGAGGCGTTAGAAACAAAGGTTTTAAGCGATCGTCTGGCGGCGTTTCTAGCCGATTCTAGCGCTCCGATCGACGTTAAAATAGCCGTTATAAACGCGATAGGTTGGGAAGCGCCCAATAGCGGTAAAAACGCCGATCTATTTTTTAAGTTTCTTAATAAGAGCAAACGATACAAAGACTTCAACGAATTTGTCCAAACGGCAAACGGCGAGGATTTAATATCTATGGCTTATTTCAAAGCTATGGACGATAAAATAAGCGACGCGATAAAGATCGCCAAAATCGCAAAGAGCCGATCGCCGCGAAGTTATACCGTTAATATAATCGCCGAGCTGATCGAGGCTCAAAAAGCGCTTGGCGAAGATTGGTGCGAGGTTTTCAAATTAACCGATCGCGTTAGACAAAACAAATCGCTTATAAAAGATATGCACCAAGAGGCGATCGACGAGATTTTCGCATATATGGACGCTTACGAAAGCGAATGTCCCAATAGCGCAAACGACGATCTTTATTAAACGCTTTTTTCGTTAATAAAAGCGTTTTGCGCCACGTTTGACGTTTTTCGATATTCCCGCGTCCATTCGCGCCGCCGAGCGCCTATATAGGTTTTGCCTTATAAAAAAGGCTTTTATAGCGCGAGGATCGTTGCATTTTGGCTTTATTTATATTTTTGCTATAATCCCAATCAATTTCTCTCAAAAAAGGAGTTTCAATGTTTCAAATCTCGTCGGTTCCTTCCTTAAAACTGGGGGGGGGCGCGACCCTTTCTACCATAAAGCTCTAACAAGAGCTTTTAACGCTTTTAGCAAACCCTTTGCTTTAATTACGCTTTTAGCGTTCTTGTTTGTCGGTTGCGGCGGAGGCGGTTCAAGCGGAGGAGGAGGCGATAACCCGCCGCCAACCTCTTCCGAATACCTTGTTAGCTTCTACGACGCTAATCTTGATTCTAACGGATCGATAAGAGTTCAGGCGAATAGCTCGATCGATATCGCTCGATTAAAAAGCGAACTTAATCTAAACGCCGCCGCTCTATACCTAGCAAACGATACAACTGATCGTATCAACAACGCTTCTTATCAAGTAACGCAAAACGTTAATTTCTACGCTATTCCTAGCGTTCAAGAGATAAGAACGGAAGGGCAGTTAGCCGCTATTAGAACAGATTATAAAACCTTAAACGGCGACTATATTCTGATGAACGATATAACGCTAACAAGCGCTACGTTAGACGATTCGGCGGGTTGGCATCCTATTGGCGACGATCTTGCTCTCGCTTACTCTTTCAGGGGTATTTTCAACGGAAACGGATATG